>DXVA01000238.1 GCA_019408975.1 Lentisphaeria bacterium
GTCAATGCGAAAATCAGCATCAGCTGATAGAAATTGCAGTATTGTTTCAGCACCCACTCGATCAGCGATTGCAGATAGTTGGCGCAGAGTCCCCCGAAAATGCCGACGGAAACCCCGAAACAGGGCGCATTTCTCAAATACCGCAGGCAGTCGAATGACCGGATGAAATAGTAGCCGTACCAGATCAGCAGCATTGCCAGTGAAATCCAGCCGCCCTCCGCGGCGACCAGCAGATAGGTGGTTTCCACAATTGCGCCGAAGTCCTCCGTGTCGGGGTGAATTATCATTCCTTCAAATTGTTCCCGCGCATAATCCTTGTGCGGCCCCGTGTAAGCGGAAAAATTATTTGCCCCGACACCGAAAAGATAATGGTCATTGGCGATGCGGACTGCGGCTTTCGCCAGATTGATACGTGTTGTCCTGGAGGATACCGGGGCGTTCTGGAAACGCTGAATGATGCGCGGCGCCGCATATCCCAGCAGAATGAGCGCTCCCGCCAGCCCGAGGAAAGTGAAAAGAATCTGGCGCCTGGTGATTCCATTGAAAATCAGGGTGAAAAACACCACAACGGCACATCCGATGAAATAGCAGAACAGCCCCCCCCGGGAGTAGGTGAAAATAATGAGCAGAATCGTGGAGAGCAGCCCCGCGGCAACCAGCAGGGTCTGAAGAAGATTCATCTTTTCGTTCAGCAGGATGCCGAGGAGCAGTGCTCCGAAAAGCGAAACATACAATGCCAGTGAGTTCTGATGCGGGAGAGTGCTGGGAATCTGATAATACATCCCTGTCAGGTATTTCTGATATAACCCCACCAGCAGCATGAAGAACAATGTCCCGCAGATGGTATAGACCAGCGGCCAGAGCTTTTTGTAATTGATGAGGAAGTTGTATGCCGCCAGAAAGAAAATGTACATCCAGATCATTTTCACGATTTCAAATCCCCATTGCGGCAGGTAGACTGCGTCAATGCCGGAAAGCAGTATTGTGGCGAAATAAAGCGCATAAAACCATGTTCCGCCCGGAGCAAAGGAAATTTTGCATTTCGGGTCCGCCAACATGCTCAGGAAGACGATCGACGAGGAGATGTCAACCATGGTGAGCGCGAATCCGCGCGCCGTTCCCGTCCAGTCCGGGATCGGATGGATATGGATTGCCAGCATACTGGATGTGAAGAAGACCATTGAACAGAAAAACGCCAGACGGAATACCGGGTATATCCGCGCCAGAATCACTCCCGGCGGAATGACTCCGAGGAAAATGGTGAGGAATATCAGTAATTTAACCATTGAGCCGCCTAGTCGTTGGACCAGTAGGCGCTGGGATTGCCAAACGGTCCCGCCAGCATACTGAGCCCCTGAAGGGACGGCAGTATTTTGCGGACGATGACGTTCCAGTCGGAAATGCCGTCCGCCGGAACATAGACGATGTCGTTTGCCTGGAGCGGGAAGTCCATGATCTTGCCCTCCTGCATTTTTGTGACGTTGACCGTATAAACTACGGGATTCTTCAACCCGCCGCGAATGATTTTGATCTCATCGCTGTGTGTCTCACGGAGCCCGCCGCCGTAAGGCAGCGCCTGAAGGACGGTCATGCCCTCTTTGAATCCGATATAAGTCGGTTTCCCGACCTGTCCGAGCAGCGCCACTGTGCTGTTCATCACGGACGGAATATAAATGTAATCCCCGTTTTTCAGCGGAATATTGTGAAGCGGATCTCCCTGCAGAAGCGCTTTCTGGAAATTGACCGGAAGCAGCCTGCCGTCTCTTGATATGTAGGCATTTTCCAGATCGGCGAGTTCAACGGTATCGCCATGGAAAAGCCCTTCGGAAAGCCCTTTCGCCATGGCTACCGCGTCGATCAGGCGGGTTTTCCCGATGGAGATCGGGTAACACCCCGGGACATTGACTCTGCCCACGATGGTGAAATTGTATCCGTTGATCCGTATCGGGATCAGGGACACGAGAGGTTTGCGGATGTACTGGGAAATCCGTTTTTTCAGCGCTTCCGTTGCCTCCACAAGGGAAAGCCCCCCGATTTTTACCGGACCGATCAGCGGCGCGCTTACGAAACCGTCCGGCGTGACGACGATCTGGCGTACCGTAAGCTCCGGGTGTTCATATACCGTGATATCGAACTGGTCTCCCGGCGTTATCTTGTATGGTGCGGTGTCCGGAGCATGAAGCTTTTTCAACTGTTCCGTAAGGTCTCTTTCATTCACCGGTTCGGGCGGTTTGACCGAATAGTGGTTGGGGATGGCGATCGGCGCAAAGGAATCTGCCGTGCAACCCGCCAGCAGCGCCAGAAAAGCTGAAAATGCAAAAAGGATGATTTTTTTCATAGACTGACCTTACGGTATATTTTGTTTTCAACGTCATAAAGGAGGCCCGCGATTCTCTGAACCTTGCTGGTGTTGAGCTGGAGCAGTGTCTGGTAAATCTGCCACTTCGAGGTCTTTCCGTAACGCATCGGAATAACCGTCAGATCGGCGGACTTGCAGATTTCGGAATAGAGCTGGCGGTGCAGTTCAAACTCGAAAAGCTCCCAGATGACAAGGTCGAACTGCTGAAGCGTATTGCGCAGCTGCCCGATGCGCTCCTCCTCCGGCGGAGAGATGAACGCGAGATCGTCCAGCTTGAAATAAAGAACCTGATCCTTGCCCGGTTCCGGCAGTGTGTCCGTGAAACCGTAAAGAAAATCATTGACCAGATAGCGTGCGCTGTGGGCGGTCTGTTCCTCCGGGGCAACCCGGATAATCCGGTATCTGATGTCTCTTTTCACTTTCAGTATTTCGCAGAATTCATTGAGAATATTTGTGCTCAGATCTTCCTGCGATATCGGCGCAATGGCAATGATTGCCGGAGTTTTTCCTGCTCCGCGCAGCAGTTCCTCCGCCTGATTGATGGCACCCTGCAGGGCACTGTAGAAGTCCGCGCGGCAGTGGTGGTCGAAGTGCGGGATGACGCCGAGAGCGGGAATATGCAGGGCGTCTTCGATATCCACCTTGGAACGGACGGAAAGATTGATGAACTCTTTGCCGAGAACGAAACCGCCGCTGAGGACGGCGCCGAAAAACAGCCCGAGCAGGAAAAAGAGCGGGCGTTTGCGCGGAAGCGGATCGGTGGGGACGGTGGCTGTTTCCTGAATGGTGATGTCCGTGAAAGAGCGGTCGAGGAAAAGCTGAAGTTCCTTTGTCAGGGCTTCCTGTTTGAGGAGCAGGTTTCTTTTCTGGCTGATCTGATCTTCCAGCATGTTCAGGGAGGGGGCGAGCAGATCCAGTTTGTCGCGTCTCTCTTTCAGTTTCGCGAGTGTTTCCGTATAAGTGGCGATGGTGCTTTTCAATGCCGTTCTTTCCGCCTTGATCTTGTGCTGTTCGTTGGAAAGATTGATGTATTCGGCGTTTCTTCCGTTTACGACTTTCACTTTTCCGTCATCGGTCTTGTTTTCCCTGATGGAATCTTCAAGGGCTTTGATCAGCATCTTCTGTTTTTCCACGATCGGGTTATTGTCTGTGTAACGCTGGCGGAGACTGGAAAGCTCCAGTTTGAGATCGGCAAGCTTTCTGTCGCTGGAGATATTCTGTTCGGAATAAAGTTCCACGACTTTGGGCGTCGTCTGGAGCTGAACCTCAAGATCATCGTATTTTTTCTGAAGCGCATCCAGCTGCGTTTCCGCCTGGAGAAGACGGTCCTCCTGAATTATGATTCTCTGGGCATTGGTGGCCTGTTCCTGAGTCAGTGAACTGATGTTGTTTTCGTCGTAGAGTCTTTTCTTGCGGTTCAGTAGATCGTCAAGTTCTTTCTGCAGGCTGTTTCTGCTGCGGATGCTGCTTTCGCAGATTTGTTCGATGTTGGTGCGGATGAATTTTTTATAGTCCTCGAGAAATACCTCCGAGAGAGTGTTGGCGATATCCGCGGAAAGCTTCGGATTCCTTGTGGTCGCCGTAATGAAGAAATAATTTGAATTTTTGGATGCCTGCCGGATGCTTATGGTCCGGAACAGCTGTTCGTGGGTGTAGTTGAGTTTCAGCCGGCGTGATGTTTCATTGAGATTCGCTCTGTTGAGGATCATATTGAATATGACGCTGATTTGAGTGGAGACATAGCCGGTGGGCAGTGTGCTGCTGCGCACATCCGCAACCTGACGGACCAGAGCCGTGTTTGCTGAATAGGCTTTCGGTGAAAGAATGCTTCTGCCGATGAAGAACAGAATCCCGAACAATAACGGCAGGGACGCGAGCAGCCACCATTTGTGCATCAGAGCTGTGAACCAGAAAATCAGATCCCTGCGGAAGAGATCGCTGATTCTCTGCCTGCCCGGCTGGTCCGCCTGTGTTTCGTTCTGCTCCTCCTGAACGCTGATTTCGTTGTTTTCTCCAAGAATCATCTTATTTCTCCCGAGTTCATGCCGTGCCCGTGGCATCAGGTCCGTTTCAATAAATTGCGCATCAGGATTCCCTTCAGGATTTTGAAGTTCTTCCAGAAGCTTGCGTGATACATATAATACAGCTCGTCGATTTCCCGCTGAAAGGGATCGTCTGCATGTTGAAGATATTCCGAATAGGAAAAAATTCCCGGCGCATAGTCCGGAAACTGTTTCAAAATTCGCGCATTTTCCGGGGTTGCCTCCAGAATATAACTGCCGACGAGACGGAGCCTGCCCGTCAGAACCAGCGGCAGAAGGTGATAGCGGTCCAGGGAAAATTTCAGGAAATAACGTCCCGGAAAGCTGTCCGGCGGCTGAATGTACAGATGCAGTTTCAATTTCCTTTTGCGCTGCTGGTTCATATAGCATTCCACTTCGGTGGCGTGTATCCGTATGAAGGGGCGGAACAGCAGAAACGGGATGAAATAGAATACGAGCATGAGAAGCGCTATGGCTCTCTGAGTGACCGGGCAGCGCCAGTAACCCTGTTTGACCAGCGGCGTCAGGAGGAACTCGTCGACGATATCGAGCCTGACCCCTTTCCTGGGATCAATGATGTAATTGCGGTAGATGATCTTGTCTTCGATTTGAAGTTTGCAGCCCACATAAGTATTGCCCATTACGATGGCATTGTTGAGGATGACGCCGTTGTCAATCAGCGAGTTGTCTCCGATGACCGCTCCCGGCCCGACGCAGGAATCCTTTCCCAGCTGGATCGAACTGCCGAGGATGACCGGTGTGTTGACCGTGGCGCTTTTGGGAATCTCGACATCGCGGCCTATGATGAATGTGGCGCTGTCCCCGTATCCCGGCAGGTTGTAACAGGCGGCCAGCTCATATACGAGGCGCATATTCTGCCGGTAAAACATCTGAATGGAATCGACCGGCGTGGCCTCAAGGAGATCGGAACGGAACTCCGTATCGGCAGGGGCGTCCGGGAAGTCCGGGAATCTGTTCCTGCCGATCAGATACCAGCCGTCCGTTTCAGTGAAAGCCCTGCCGCAAAGGGTGTCCGCATCGGCTTGCAGTGGTTCGGGTTTGCGCTTGTCATAGTCAATCCAGATCATGCCCGACAGGAGCAGCAGATCGTCGCCGGCGCAGAATGCACGGTTTTTCAGCAGAAGTCTTTTGAGAGATTCCCCCGGAATCGCCGCCGCATAGCTGATTTGAATTCCCAGCGGCATACCGTCTTCGAAATGATCGTAAAGCTCCTACGTGGCATTGTCCGAAACGATCCTGATCTCCCGGATGCCGCTTAAAATGCAGAAATCAACCAGAAACCCCAGAAAGGGTTTGTTGCCGAACCGCAGCAGGTAGGGCGGATAATCCGGGAAAAACCTCCGGACCCACTCCGTGCTGGATTCAGGACAATGCAGGATTGCTTTCATTCTGTTCCTTTTCAATAGGCGCCGCGTCCGGTCAGGACCGCCGGAATTGTTTTCAGTAAAATCAGAAGATCCTTCCAGATGCTCTGGCTTTTGATGTATTCTTTGTCCAGCAGCACCTGCTGATGAAACGGGATATCGCTTCTGCCGGAGATTTGCCAGATGCAGGTGATTCCCGGAAGAATCTGGAGGCGCTTCCTGTCGTCGAGCGTATAAAGATCGACCTCCTGCGGCAGGGGCGGGCGCGGACCGACGAGACTCATATCTCCAAGCAGAACATTGAAGATCTGAGGCAGTTCATCAATACTGTATTTCCGGATGAAGCGTCCGCAGCGCGTGATGCGCGGATCGTTCTTCATCTTGAAAATGACGCCGTCCCCGGATTCATTTTCCGCTTCCAGCTCCTTGCGCCGCCTGTCCGCATCCACATACATGGACCGGAACTTATAGAAATAGAAATGGCGCCCGTTGAGTCCCACCCGGACTTGACGGTAGATCAGCGGTCCCGGAGAATCCAGTTTGACCCAGATTGCCGTAATCAGAAATACCGGCGAAAGGCAGACCAGGAGAACGAGGCTTCCGACCAGATCGAAACAGCGTTTCAGTACATAGGCACTCCTGACTGTAAAGTTCCAGACCCTGATCTTGAAGTTGACTCTCTGGATGTCCTTTTTGTGCTTCGGCTTAAGCAGGAACTCCATCAACTCCCTGGTCTCACAGCCCAACGGATCTTTTTCTGTTTTGCCGGGTTTCATATCGTCGTCCCCTCAACAGCATGACGGAAATGGCGCAGAGATAAGATTTCTACTCTTTCGCGGCATTGATCGCTTCTTCCAGACTGTCGTAGATGTCGAAAATGCGATACGCCTTCGTGATTTCAAGAATCATGCGCGGCTTGTCTGTCAGGTTTGCAAGCTTGAATGTTCCGCTGAATTCCGTACAACTTTTCAGGCAGAACACGATTGCCCCCAGGCCTGTGCTGTCCAGATAGTCCATTCCGGCAAGATCGAACACAAACCGTCTGTGGTCGGCAAACAGTTTCAAAAAGGCGTTTCGGAGTTCTTCCACGCTTTCCGCGGCGAGACGCCCTTTGATTTCGACTACTGCAACACCGTCTTTTTCATAACTGTTGATAATCATGCTGAAAAATGATGCTCCGTTTTTGTAAAGTGTAGATGCTTATAATATTGTACAATAATATAG
>DXVA01000239.1 GCA_019408975.1 Lentisphaeria bacterium
AAGTAAGTGGTTCCGGCTTCTTTTGCAGCCTTGAGGGCGGGAAGGAAATCCTCTGTTTTCACACGTGCGCCGAGACAGGACTGGAATCCGTCACGGAAAGAGCAATCCATGTAATTGATCTTTTTCATACTCTAGCTTTCTTTCTGTAACTGTTTATTTGATATTATTTTGAATTGGCATCGAATGCGGCGGCGGCAGCGGCGGCGCGGAGAGCGTCATCGTCATTGCGTGCGGCGGCAGGCTTTTCCTGCGGTTTTTCAAATTTTGCGGCCAGAGGCGCCAGAATCTTCGCCATCAGATTCATACACCAGATCATGATCATCAGGAAGACATAAACTGTCAACATGCCGATGACCATCAGCTTCACTCCATCAAGAATCAGTTCCATTTTGCTGTCTCTTTATGTTGTTTTGGGTTTCTATTGATAAATACTTTTGATTTCAGGAAAAAACGCCGCGGTTCACATCAAGCCGCTGGAAATCCAGCGACTCCCTTGTGATGCGGACATCACCGCAGCTGAAACGGAACAGGGAACCGTCCATTTCGGCAAGCAGCTCTCCGTTTTCGGCAATATCTTTTACGAATACACGCTTCGCCGAACCTGCGGCATCCACCACCTCGACTCTTCTGCCGATTACAAAATTACGCTGTTTCCATTCGGCAAAAAGTTCTTCCGGGGATTTGGAGTATATAATATAATACCGTTTCAGGCTATATGCCAGTTCTTCAACCATTTTTTTTACATTATAATCACGCCCGGTCAGATATTTCAGCGATGCCGCGGGCTGGTCAATGGCGCGAATCTCCGCACGATCCAGGTTGATGTTGATGCCGACTCCGGCAATCACGCCTTTCACGCCGCCCTTTCCCACCGTATATTCACAGAGGATTCCGGAAATCTTCCGGTCGGCGGTATAAATATCATTCGGCCATTTAATGAAAAATTCCGTCCGTGGCTCCGTATTCCCGAGCAGATCAAGAACGGCGAGAGAAGAAACAATCGTCGCATAGAACGGATTGGTGATGTTCTTCATCACCAGCGACGCATAAATATTTTTTCCGGCAGGAGAAATCCATTTGCGTTCCAGCCTGCCGCGCCCGGCTGTCTGTTCCTCGGCGACGACAAGAGTGCCGTCCGGCAGTTCATCAAAATTATTTTTGGCATAAGTGTTGGTGGAATCAACCGACTCCAACTCAAGAACGTTGATCTCTGGGCGCATACGATATCTATATTTTTTTTCAGTGAAAAAACAGGAAGCCGGAACAACCCGGCTTCCTTTATTCAGTCAACCAGCAAAGTTATTTTGCAAGTCTGGCTTCCAGAGCCTCCAACTGAGCGGTAAGCTCTTTCGGAAGTCTGTCGAATTTCTTGTAATGTTCTTTGATCATTTCAAGTTCTTTGAGCCAGCCTTCCCTGTCGAAGGAGAGAAGCTCTTTCATATCGGCTTCCGTCACTTCGTTTTCGATGCCGGTCCGGTCAATCGCATCCACGGTCGGCATGTAGCCGATCGGGGTTTCGACCGCCTTGCCTTCACCGTCGCAACGCTCGAAGACCCACTTGAGAACGCGGCTGTTATCGCCGAATCCGGGCCAGAGCCACTTGCCGTCGGCAGTCTTGCGGAACCAGTTCACGCAGAAGATCTTCGGAAGTTTCGCTCCGGCGACCTTGCCGATATCAAGCCAGTGCTTGAAGTAATCGCCCATGTTGTAGCCGCAGAACGGAAGCATCGCAAACGGGTCGCGGCGGACGGTGCCGGCCTTGACGTCGAGAGCAGCCGCGGTCACTTCGGAACCGACGGAAGAGCCGATCATCACGCCGTGTTCCCAGGAGAGCGCCTGGTAAACAAGCGGCAGGGTGGACGGACGGCGCCCTCCGAAGAGGAATGCGTCAATCGGCACGCCGGCAGGATCTTCCCAGTTGGGAGCAATTGCCGGGCAGTTCTTGGCGCGTGCGGAGAAACGGGCGTTCGGATGGGCTGCCTTGACCGGTTTGCCTTCGGCATCGGTCTGCCCCATTTCCCAGACATTGCCTTTCCAGTCGATCAGTTTCTCGCCGGGTTCGAGCTCGACGTCCATGCCTTCCCACCAGATATCGCCGTCAGGACGCAGTGCGCAGTTCGTGAAAATGGTTTCCTTTGCGCAGGAGAGCATCGCGTTCTTGTTGGACTTCATGGAGGTTCCGGGCGCAACACCGAAGAATCCGTTTTCAGGATTGATCGCATAAAGCCTGCCGTCTTTGCCGAACTTCATCCAGGAGATATCGTCGCCGATGGTCTCGACCTTCCAGCCGGGAATCGTCGGGATAAGCATGGCAAGATTGGTCTTTCCGCAGGCGGACGGGAAAGCGCCGGTGACATATTTGACCTTGCCTTCCGGATTGGTAAGCTTGAGGATGAGCATGTGTTCCGCCATCCAGCCTTCATCGCGAGCCTGAACGGAAGCGATACGGAGAGCAAGACACTTCTTGCCGAGGATGGCGTTTCCGCCGTATCCGGAACCATACGACCAGATTTCTCTGGTTTCGGGGAACTGGGCAATATATTTGTGTTCCATCGGTGCGCACGGCCAGACGCCGTTGTCTTTCGCGCCGTTTTCAAGCGGCTTGCCGACGGAGTGAATGCAGGGAACGAACTCGCCGTCTGTGCCGAGGACATCAAGAACCGCATTGCCGACACGGGTCATGACATGCATATTGATCACAACGTAAGCGGAGTCCGTGATCTCAACGCCGATCTTGGCGATATTGGAACCGACAGGTCCCATGGAGAACGGGATGACATACATGGTTCTGCCATGCATACAGCCCTTATAGAGAGCCGTCATCTCGGCTTTGAGCTTCTTGGGATCAATCCAGTGATTTGTCGGACCGGCATCTTCTTCCTTTTCGGAAGCAATGAATGTGCGGGCTTCGACACGCGCAACGTCGGACGGATCGCTTCTGAAGAGAACGCAGTCGGGACGCAGCTTGCTGTTCAGGCGGGTCGCAAGACCGGATTTGACCATTTCGTCACAGAGCCCGTAGTACTCTGTGTTCGTGCCGTCACACCAGTAGATGGCGTCCGGCTCGCAGAGCTCGGCCCATTCGTTGACCCACGCCACCATCTTCGGATGGTTCGGGGCCGCATTCAGATTCTTAACCATTTTTACCTCCATTGAGTATTGGTTTTTGTTCCGGAAATATAAATCCGGATAATATACCCTGCTGTGAATCCTTTTACAAATAAAAAAGCGTCAATTTTTCGAGAAAAAAGCCGCTTGCAGGAGAGATACGGCAATATCACTGTGAAAAGAATAACGATATGTTTTATCTTGATTGAAAAGCAGTTGGGAGAATATGAAAGAAACGGAAAAATCGGAAGAGAAAAAGATTTTTCCGGAACTCCGGCCCGGCAATTGAAGATTGAATTTGCAATATTCCAAAATTACCGTCCCCCCCCCTGCATCACACGCAGGGAAGACACTCCTGCAAGTACTGCAGCAGGCGTGCATCATCCTCCCAGAACAGACTTTTCAACAGAGCCTGTCCCCCGCGGACAGTGGAATTGATGCCATCGCTGGAAATCTCAATGGAAAACTGTTTCGGATCAATATACAGGAGATTTCCATAAAGCTCCTCGCGCAAAACATAGAAGAAATCCTCCGCGGGAGACTGTTCAAAAACGACCGCAAGACGCTGTGGCTCAAGATAATTGACCAGATGCGCAAAGCTCTCTCCAAGACTGCGTGCGAAGCTCCGCCTGGTACCGTGATCAAGCTCCAGCAGGGAAACCGGGTAATTTTTCCCCTGATAGAGCTTTTCATACCAGCGGTAACATTCTCTGTCAAGCTCGCCTGCACCACCGGAGTGCCCGCGGAACAGCGAACCGTTCAAAACCATGCCGCTGCCTATGCCGATGGGCATGCGCGGCTCCTCGCGCAATCCATCGACGAACATCAGTGCCATATAGTCTTTCAGTCCCGTGCAGACGCCACCGTAGCGCTGCCCCCAGGTACACATGCGTGCATTGTTCTCTATGACAAACAATGCGTCCGGCGCAATATCCGCAAGCTTTGCACGAAGCATGTCGCGCAATGCCGCCTTTTCCAGCCCCCAACTGCGTGAAACATGCACAAAACCATGTTCAAAATCAACCCGCCCCGGAATGATCAGCATGACTCCCGCAATCCGGTAGCGCCGATGCCACTTCCGCAGCAGTGCATGAATCCAATCCAGTTCCGTTTCCAGTCCGGCATGAGAAGAGTTCTCCACCCCCGCAGCCAGCTGCCGTCCGGCAAAATCGGAGAGGGCATACCCGCGGATATGCTTGTTGACATAGACGGAGAAAAAACATCCGAGTCCGGGACGCAAAGTCCAAAGCTGCCGAGGCCGCCCCTTGCCGGAAACAGCGGGAATGTTCTCATTCAGCTCCAGCAGCCCTGCCGCCGCCATATCCTCAAAGAGATTGAACACGGAAGTCCGCTTCAGCTGACCGGCATGAGTCACCTGAATCTGCGTTGACGGACCATTCTGCGCAAGGAAGCGGAGAACAGCAAGGGAATGCTGATTTTTCTGAGAAATATTGTTCGGCTTCATTGCAGTCTCAGTTCATGATAGGTTGCAGGTTTTTCGCGCTCCCGATGCGGCGCCAGCGAAAGCATTGCACCGGCATCTTCGCCGGGATCGGAATCCCCGGCCTCAGCCAGTATGCGAAGCGTCATTCCTTTTGCATACTGTTTCAACCCGAAAGCGGAAGCGGGAATGCGGGCCGTAATGTGATAACCGGCGCTGGAAGCCCTGCGTTCGACACTGACGGATTCCCCGAGCGCTCTGCGCGCCGCATCGTCCCATTCCCGAGGGAACCAGACCTGATTGGCAACTCCATCCGATGGAGAAATCCCGATCTGAATGCTCTTTCCGTCTCCCGGACGCTGAAACCAGAGCTCCAGATGATCATCAAGCCAAAGGTCTTCGCCGGAACGTCTGCCGCATATCAACTGATCGTCAGTCACATCGGCAGTGACAATCAGAAATTCCGGCGTCCAGCCAAACTGCCAGCATACGGAAAAATCGGCGGGGCCGCGCCATTTCCTTTTCCCGTGAACCACCTGCTCTTTACGGTCAGCGCAATACCTTTTTCCTGTTGTCAGCGCCGGTGCTGCAAGCTGAGGTATGGGACGCGCTCCATCCGTCATGCGGCGATAGGATTCATAATGATGAATTGCAAGCCCTCCGTAACCGGGCGATTTGCGGTAATGACGGTCGATCTTCTCCAACTCCTGCTCCATATAATCCAATCCCTCCTCATAAAACGTAATGGAACGGGAGCCGGACAATGGAATGATGTCAAGGGTTTCACTGCCGACATAAACTTTTTTGCCTTTGGCGCCCGCAAGATCGACATATCCCTGTGACGCGGCAATGGTGCGCGAGGCGCTGTCATGATAGGACATGACAGCGAAATAATCGAAAATATCAAGAAGATGCTCCAGCTTTGAAGCAGTCCTGCCGCGCCACCTGATGTGCCGTCCAGGCCGTTTGAGGTCACGCGGAAGATGTTCATTGGCGGCAAGCCCGAACACAAAATCGCGTTCGCCCGACTGACGGATCATATCACGGCACTTCGCATGCAATTCGATGAAGTCATGATCCATTCTGCGACGCATCTCCGGCGAAGCATGATACTGTTTCATCAGCACAGGTTCAATATCGGACTGAAAACCGGAGAAGCGTTCTTCCGGCGCGGCAGTGCGGTTATAATCCAGCACCCGCTGCAACGAGGCGAGAAACGCATCATGCTGCGCGGGCAGAACCGCTTCCTTCCAGCCGTCCAGCGCCTCCACTCTGATGCCCTGCCCATTTGCCAGGCGGATAAACTCCTTGAGGCGCGGCGTATTTTCCGGACTGAACAGCAGCCTGGATGAAGTGCACAGATACAGAGTGTTGATTTTCCGTCCGGCGAGAAAGTCCAGCAGCATTTTCCGTTCTTTCACATCCAGCACATAACCGGAATTCCACAGCCACAAAGCGCGGTGTGCAGTAAATGCCGGGGTAATCGGACGCAGATTCAGGGGTTCATGGTAACGGCGCATCTTGACGGCTGTTTCAGGTTTATGCACTCCGGAAAAGACAAGCAGTTTATCCAATATCTGAAGGGCATGCGCCAGATTCTGCTCCTTGCGATTGTTGCGTGCGGCAAGATCAAAAAGGTAAATGCCGAGCAGAATATTGCGTCCTTTGACCGTCATGGCTGCACCATCCGCCGTTGTCCGGTCGCGCCGCACCCACACGGCGGCAATCCCGGCGTCAGAAGGAGCAAGGGCAAAAGCTTCTCCCGAATAAACCGCATAGAGCGGCGGATGCTCCTTACCGAAAAAATTGTCTGCCGGACGCCAGAACATGTACCGTTCCACAGTTCCCTTCCCGAGCCCGGAATCCGCACGATATCCTTCCGGGACAGCTCCGAACAATGCGGCAACTTCTTCCGGAGGAGCCTTCCTGCGGGCAGTTTTCGCCTGAAAAATCAGTGCTATGCCCCGTTCCGATGCCTTGCGCAAAGCTGTGCAGCGTTCAGGCGTAAGGTCTTCCAGAGACCATCCCAGAATAACCCGGGTGTCAGGGGCGGCAAGTTTCTCCCATGCATCGAAAGTTCCAACGACGGACTCGATCCCTCGGGAAGACAATACGTTCCGCAAATCCTCCGCTTTCTTCTGCGCCGTTCCCGGCGTATCCGGTAGCAGAATGCCGACCGGCGCAGCCAAGACCGGAACAGCCAGCCATGCAAGAATGCACCCCAATACAAACTTCCTCATGATATTCCTCCGAATAACTTAATTTATTCTATTTATGAATAAAATAATGCATTTTTCCAAAAAAATCAAGATTA
>DXVA01000024.1:0-10446 GCA_019408975.1 Lentisphaeria bacterium
GCCGTTCCAGATACGGCATCTGGCACGGCGTCAGTTTCAAGGCTTTTTCTCTGGATTCATGCAGTTGAAGCAGAAGGTCTTCATACAGCAGAACCGCACGCGGAGGCACAGGCCCCACACGGCTCGTCAGCGCAATGATCGAGTGCATATTTTGCAGGAAACGTTCGGGATTGCGCACTGGAATCAGCGGATTTTCCGGGTTGAGCTCCATCAGCCCGCTTTCAATATACCTCTGTATCCGTTCCCCGTAGGAACAGATGAAGTTATGGTGCCTCGGACGGTTGTCGATGGAACCGTATTCAAAAAATGCGCCCGGATGCGTTATGAATGCATATGCGCCTTCCACGCGGAATTCGGGCCCCTCGTCGATCCGCAGACGCAACGCCCCCTGGTAGTTGAACTGAATCCCGTAATAAAGAGGCACATTGCGGACTGTCGCCCGGTTTTCCGGCATACTTCCCGCAAGACTGAAATGATGGCCCGAGAAAAATATCATCTTCGCATTCCAGATGTTCGTTTTATATAAAAAGCTGTTTGTTTTCTTCATTCCAAATCCTGAAAACAGGAATATAATGATAGGCAGTTACAATATTCGTTACATGCAAAAAATCAAGAGGAGAACAGAATGGAAACATTGAAAATCGGTTATCTCGCCCTTTCAAAGGCGAGCTGGCGCACAGCGAAAATCGACGCACTGATGGCGGATACGGTGAAGAATCTTTCTTCGCTGGAAAATGCGGAACTGCATCATCCGGGAAAACTGATCACGGCGGAGGATGAGGCGGAACAAGCCTGTGCCGAACTGCGAAGCGCAGATATAGATGTTCTTGTGATGCACTTCATCACGTTTCCCGTCGGAGCGCTGATTCCGGCTGTCGGAACGCGCATCGGAAATATTCCTGTAATCCTTCTGGCGAATCCGGAGGAGCCGGGTGAAGGCAAAATGTGGGAACAGAACTCTTTCTGCGGTGCGAATCTCGGCGCTTTTGTCATGAACCGCCTGAAAAAGCGGTATGCTTATGTGAAAGCGCTTCCGAAAGAGACTGCGGAGGCGTTGAAACAGCCTTTGAGCGTGGTGCGCTGCCTCAGGGAACTGTGTTCCCTGCGCATCGGATTGGTCGGGGGGCGGGTTCCGGGATTCTACACTTCCAATTTTGATGAAATGAAACTCCGGCGCGAGCTCGGCGTAACCGTGGAGGTCAGCGATATTGCGGAGGTGATTGATACCGCCGGCAGGCTTACGGACGGTCAGCTGGAAGAAGCCGGCGGCATTGTAAGGAATTCCGCGGCAAGCGTCTGTGCGGTGACGGACGCGGAACTTGAGAAAGCGGCGCGGATGTTCGGCGCTTTCAAGTCGATGGCGGAGAAATACCGTTTGTCCGAGTTCGCGGTTCGCTGCTGGCCGGAATTTTCCGACCTTTTTGGAATTGCCCCCTGTGCGGTGCTCGGGATGCTCAGCGACAACGGATATCCGACAAGTTGCGAGGGCGATATTCCCGGCGCGGTCACGATGGCGATCCTGAAACTGCTCGCCGGAGGCGGGATTCCGTTTTTTGTCGATTTGATTTCCTATGAGGAAAGCGATAATACGGGTGTGGTCTGGCATTGCGGTGCGGCGCCGAAATCACTCTGCCGGAATTTCGCGGAGACACAGCTGCGGCTGCACATGCGTGTGGACGGCGGCGACAAGAAAGGCGTCACTAATGACTTCTCACTCAAAGCCGGGCGCGTCACTCTCGCAAAACTCGATCAGTCCGCAGACGGGCGCTACCGTATGCTGATCGCTCCGGGAACGGCTCTCGACACGGAGCCTTATCTGCGCGGAAATCCGCTGCGCATCCGTTTCGACGATCCGGTTCCGGCGCTGATCGATACGATCATGAAAAAGGGGTTCGAGCATCATTATGCAGTAATTCACGCAGATGTGAAGAAGGAACTTCTGCTGTTCTGCGAATGGATGAACATAGAACCTGTAACGGCGGAATGACACAATGAGGAAATCGCAGATTGCAGCACAGCTGTACAGTTTCCGGGATTTCATCAAAACGCCGGAAGGAGTGGAGGATACGTTTCGCATTCTTCATGAAATGGGCTACGGTGCGGTTCAGCTCTCGTCCAGCCTTGCGAAAATGCCGGAGGAGGAGCTTGCCCGGCTGCTTGCGGAATATTCGCTGGTTCCCTGTTCCGCACATGAAAACGGTGCGGATATCGTCGGGAAAACGGAGGAAATCATTGCAAAACTCAGGAAATTGAACTGTTTCCACCTTGCATATCCCGGTCCGCATGTCAATGTAACGGGCGCGGGCGAGGCGCGGGCGTTTGCGCGGATGCTGAACCGCAAGGCGCAGGAGTTCGCGGAAGCGGGGATCACGCTTGCATATCATAACCATCATGTCGAGTTCAGGCGTTTCGGGGGGAAGACTCTGCTGGAGCTGATCTATGAGAATGCGCCGGAGCTGGAAGGGGAGATTGATACGCACTGGGTTCAGCGCGGCGGAGGCGATCCGGTCCGGTGGGTTCGGCGGCTTTCCGGCAGGATGCAGGTGCTCCATGTGAAAGACTACGGTGTGGATTCGGCGGACCGTTCGAGTCTCTGGGCAGGAAAGCCGGTGATGATGCCTGTCGGGAGTGGAAATCTGGATTGGAGCATGATCTTTGAAACGGCGGAGTCCGCGGGTGTGAAATGGTATGTCGTGGAGCATGACGCCGATGTAGCCGATCCGTTCGATTCTTTTGAAAAAAGTCTGGAATTCATAACAAAAAATTTTACTGAATAAGAGGTGAATCATGTTGAAAGTCGCATTTATCGGGGCGGGGCGCATGGCAAACGCACATGCGGCGCAGTTGCAGAAAATCGAAAATGTTGAAATTGCCGGAGTCTATGACATCGATCCGGAGAAAGGCAGGATTTTTGCGGAGCGTTATAAAATCCCGAAACAGTATGCCTCGCAGGAGGAATTGCTCGGGGACTGTTCGCTGAACGGAGTTCTGATGTGCCACTACTGTCCCGACCATGCCGCGTCCATGATGGCGGCGATGCAGGCGGGTTTCCGGTATATTTTCTGTGAAAAACCGGCAATCCGGAAGATGGAGGAGGGACCGATGCTTCTCAAGGCGGCGGAGCAGTATGGGGCGAAGATTATGATCGGGCATCACCGGAAACATGATGAGATCAATAAGAAAATGCGTGAGATCATCCGAAGCGGCGTGCTCGGGACAGTCCGTTTTGCGAAGGTTCAGTTCTGCAATACATGGTTTTCGCGCGAGTGGGGCGATTACTTCGCGGATTATGCGCGTTCCGGCGGCACCACGCTTGACATGGTGACACATTACATTGACCTCCTGAACTGGTTTTTCGAGGCGGAACCGGAGAGCGTCTATGCCCGCGCCGTGATGCTTGAAAAGAATATTCCGCCGGACAGGAAACCGTCGGATTATGTCAGCGGAACACTGGTATATAAAAACGGAATCATCTGCGGGCTGGAATCCTCCTACCAGCGTTACGGCGTTTCTTATGACAATATCGAAGTCTACGGCGATGAACACACGGTGATCCTGCGTGACGGCAGGCTCAGGCTTTTCCGCAGGAAAGAGGTTACGGAATATGACGTTTCCGGCGCAATGAACTGTCAGGAGGAGCAGATGAGGGATTTCGTGAAGATGATGGAAGACGGCGGGCAGCGTCAGACGACTCTTGCGGAGGGCATCAGATCCGCCGTGGTTGCGCTTGGGATGATGGAGTCTTCCGAAAGCGGAAAAGCATATCGGTTCTGAAGGAGTGCATCATGAGCGATAAAATCAAAGTGACGATCTGGAATGAATTCATCCATGAAAATACGAATGAAGCCGCTGGGAAGATGTATCCCGGCGGTCTCCACAAAGCCATTGCGCGCGGCATTGCAAATCCTGATTTCGAGATTCGTTTTGCAACGCTTCAGCAGGATACGGAACACGGGCTGTCAGAAGAACTCCTGCGGAATACGGACGTTCTGTTGTGGTGGGGGCATTGCGCTCACGGCGAGGTCAGGGATGAGATTGTCCGGCGTGTGATTGAGAACGTATGGGAGGGGATGGGGCTGATCTGTCTCCATTCCGCGCATATGTCCAAAGTGTTTTGCCAGTTGAACGGCACGAGCGGGAAACTTCACTGGCGCGAGGCGGAGGAACGGGAACGCATCTGGTGCGTGAATCCCGCACACCCGATCGCAAAAGATGTGCCGGAGTCTTTCGTGCTGGATTATGAGGAGATGTACGGGGAACCGTTCATGATTGCTCCGGATGCTCAAGTCGTGTTTCTGTCATGGTTTGAGGGTGGGGAGGTTTTCCGCAGCGGAGTGACGCTTCAACGCGGAAACGGCAGGATTTTCTACTTCCGTCCGGGGCATGAAACCTATCCGTCCTACCACAATGAAAATGTATTGAAGATCATTTCCAATGCGGTCCGCTGGGCAAAACCGGCAATCCGTTCGGCATATCCGAAAACGCATCGCGCGGAGTCTTACGAGAAGATCTCCAGAAAGGATGCCTCCTTCGGAAAAGCGGGAATCATCCTGAACTGACAAAGGAATCTGCGGGGAGGGCGGCATCCGCCCCCCTGTCTTTCCGCCGGATGGCTCAAAGAATTTCCCTTGAAATGTTCTTCTTGCGCACCTGCTTGGCATGGATAAGCTTCGTAAAGTCAATACGTTCCACGTAAAGCCAGCGCACCGTGTCAATCTTGACAAAGAAATAGAGATACTGCCTTCCGTTTTCCTTGACGAAGATACGTCCGTTTTTCCTGCGCCACATGGTTTGCAGCAGATCGGGATCATGGAACTGTTTCCGGCGGGTATCGCCCTGCTGGTCCGGAATGGCTTTGTCTCTGCTGTCGGCCAGGACTCTGCCGTCTTCGTCGATCAGGTATTTGTTCTTGACGGCAGGGCTCATGTTTCCGGTTTTCGACAGCATGTCAAGAACCCAGTTCAATGAGATGTCCGCCCCTGCGACGCCGAGCAGCCTGCCGTCTTTTCCGATGATTGCCTGTGAACAGGTGATGACGAGCTCCGGATTTTTGACGCCGTCGATATAAGGAGTTCCCCATACAGCCTGATGCCGTTTTGCCCGTGCCGCCGCACGGTACCACGGGCGTTTCCTCGGATCATAAGCCGGGTCGTAATCGCTGTGGTAGGGATAGCAGATGTGAAGCCCTGAAGCCAGGCTGACATAAAGCCAGGTGAAAGGCGGCTTCATTTGAGTCGCGATTGCTGTTTTGAGTTCCGCATCGTTCGCCGGGGCCGGATTGCTTTCGGAGATGCTTTTTGCCACGACACGGAAAAATCCCCACTTCAGGGGATAAAGCTTCTGAAGGACGTTCTCTTGATCGGCAGCCTTTCCTTCGGGAGGCTCCTTATAGACAAAATGGTCGAGATCGATGTTTCTTCCGAAGGTCGGAGCATAGGTGAATCCCGGCGGTGCGGTGTCTTTCCGGGTGCCGTCAAGATAGTTGTAGATTCTGCCGGGGCTTCTGTCCGGCATCGGTCCCTCCAGAAGCAGCGCGGTTTCCCATGTGATGGCGGAAAGCAGGCTTTCCAGAGAATGAAGACGGTAATCGAACTGGCTTCCTGAATGGATGCCTTGAGAATAGACCTCGGCAAGTGCCGCGTCATAATCCAGCTGCATGGCGCGGCTGCGCATCTCGTTATACAGGAAATAGGAGAATGCGCTCATCAGCGAGAGAAGCAGGATCATGCAGAAAAAGAGCATCAGCTTGTAATGATGGCGGAACTGACGTATCAGCCTGCCGAAGAAATGATCCGGGTTTGCCGTCACTTCCTCCGTCTGAAGATAGCTGCGGAGGTCTTTTGCCAGCCTCTTGACGTTCTGGTAGCGGTCCGACGGCGCCGGAGCGAGCGCTTTGCGGATGATCATTTTGAGATCCCGGTCCACGGGGCATTTATAAAGATGTTCGTAGGTGTCCACCTGGCAGGACTGCGCCTTATCCAGCGCTTCCTCCATGGTTTGGGACGGATAGGCACGTTTCAGGAATACGATTTCAAAAAGAATCAGCCCCAATGCGTAAATATCCGAGCGGGAATCATAGTGCTGAAGATTGATTACTTCAGGAGCGATGTACTGAATCGTGCCGGAGAATTTCCCGTTTGCCCGCACTTCGCTTTTCCGTGCCTGATGCTCTGAAATACCCCAGTCCATGACATAGGTCTCATTGAAAGAACCGATCATGATATTTTCAGGTTTCAGGTCGCGATGAATCACTTTCTTGTGGTGTGCATAGGAAACTGCCTCGCAGACGCGCAGGAAGATGTCCAGACGCTGCGGCAGAAGTTTCCGTTCGTTCCAGCGGACCTGTGATTTCGAGAGCAGGCGGTAGAGGGAGAGAATTTTTTCCAGGTATCTGCGCAGGGTGCTGCCTTTGATCAGTTTCATGGCAAGATGGAGCCCATGTTCCGAATCACTGTAAATGCCGTGTACCGGAACGATTGCCGGATGGTCGAGCTGTGCGGTGATTTTCGCTTCGGCAAGAAATGCGTTCCTGCTGTTGGACTGATCCTTGAGTTTGTCATGCAGGGATTTCAATGCGACAATACGGCAGAGTTTTTTGTCCACTGCCCGGTTGATGCGTCCCTGCCCGCCGTCCGCGATTTTTTCCTTCAACTCGAAATTGGATTCGAAATCGACAAAATCCTCCTCGGGCGGCATTCGCTTCTGAACGCGGAGTTCATCCTGTTCTTCCGTGTCGTTGTTGAGCATCTCACTGACGTTGACGGTTCTGGTGCCCAGGATTCCGGTCAGAATGTTCAGGCGTGAGGATGCGCCGGAAAGGGACGGCTTCGATGCCTGGAAACTGCTGTCTCCGGCTTTTTTCCCGAAACGTTTTCCCGGTTTGTCGGTTATAACCGTTCTATCCACTTTGATTGTCTTGTCCGGCTGCGGCGTATCTGGCGGTTCGTTCATGATTCCGGATTTCCTTCTTTCCCGTCCAGCTCCAGCAGTTCCGGCAGAGTTTCCAGCAGACATTCCCTGAGTGCTTCAATGGTAATGGGTTTGAACAGCGTCCATTTGAACCAGCGTCTGGCGTTTTTGTCGATTTGAGTATCTGCCGTGACGACGATTACAGGGATTTCCGCGAAAGACGGTGTCCGCGCCATATACTGTGCGAGTTCATCGCCTCCCATGTCCGGCATCCAGAGGTCCGTGAATACCGCGGCGGGAGCCGCTTTTTCCAGTTCCTGGATAGCCTCTCTTGCCGATTTGCAGCAGACATGCGGGATTTTCAGGCGCTTGAACATGGCGCTCATGACCTTGAGATTCATCGGCACATCATCCACCAGAATGACCTGATTGATTCTTGCATAGTCCGTTGACCGGCTGATCGCCTTCTCCGGCGGCAGCTCCGTGGCGATGCAGGAGACATTTCCGAAGGTGATGACCAGCGTGCTCTCCTTTTCATTGACTTCAATTCTGCCGTCCATACAGTTGCAGAGGCGTTGCGCCAGAGTCAACTCAAGTCCCGTATCCTCATAAGAACGGTTGCCGCGGACCGTGTGGAGGCTGAACGGCTCGAACAGATGTTCCGCCCTTTCCAGCGCAAGGGGCGCGTCGGAGTTTGAGATGCGGATGACCAGGTTGCCGCAGTCTTTCTTTTCCGGATGCATCTGGAACTGTGTTGACAGGACGACTTTGCCCTTTTTAATGTTTTTGTAGGTGATTCCGATCAGGTTGATCAAAATCTGGCGCAGGCGTTTCGGATCAAGGACGAGTCTCGGCAGACGCTCCGGCAGAAGAAGTTCCATGGGCACTTTTCTGCCTTCCGAAGTCTGGCGGAAGATCGTGGGCATTTCGGAAAGAAGTTCTTTCAGGTTCATCGGTTCCGGATTGATTTCCAGCTTGTCCGTTTCCATGTTGGAGAGATCGAGTACATCGTTGATGAGATTGAGAAGTGTATGCCCTGCGAGATTGATGGCTTGAAGGTCTTTCTTCTCCTCCTCCCTCGGAATGTTGTCCATCTGGAGCAGTTCGCTGAAACCGATGACCGCGTTCAGAGGCGTTTTGAGTTCATGGCTCATGGTCGCGATGAAATAACTCTTGGCACGGTCGGCAGCCTGCGCCGCTTCCATGGCTTCCTGAAGCTGTTTTTTCTGCTGTGTCAGCTCCGTGATGTCGATGGCGGATTTCAGGATATATTTCAGTTCGTGCCTGCGGTCGAATATCGGCTGAGTCGTCAGGATGAATCTCCGTCCGTGGATTTCCGCTTCCTCGCTGTGTGGGTATTTGTCGGAAAGAGTCTTCTGCATGGGGCACCACACCGGCGGATTCCCGTGATTGCAGATCGTGTCGTAGCATTTTTTGCCGATGATTTCCGAAAGAGGGATTTTGCAGACCTGGCAGAGACTCGGATTTGCTGCAATGATGTTGCTGTCTTTGTCGAATATTGCAATGGGGATTGCGATATTGTCCACGATCTGGCGTTGAAGCGAAACACTGTCCGCGATTGCATTCATCTGCTGGTAACGTTCCCGGGCGAGCTGGAAAAGCTTCGTGCTGCTGTGGACCGTGTGGATATCGCTGTCGGAGAATGTGCGTTTGGAATGGATGAACTCCATGCCGATGTAACCCCACAGGTCATCTCCCAGCCAGATGCCGCTTGCCAGCAGCGACTGTATCTTGTGTCCTTTCAGGACTTCCGCTTCGCCGGCGAGCTCCTGCGGCGGATGATCGACATCTTCAATGATCAGGTCCCGTTTCCGGCGCAGTTCGCGTGTCCAGCCAGGGACAGGGCTCAGGTCGATGCTGCGGAGTTTTTCGAGTTTCGGCTCGACTCCGTCGCGAATCCATTCGGAGATATTGTCGGAATGGACTTTCTCCTGATCCGTATATTTAAAGATGTAACAGCGGTCTGCGCCCGCATTCTGCCCGATGAGACGGAGCATTTCGTCAATTGCCTTGTTGAAGTCGTTTTCCACGGAAATTCTTGCAAGGCACTGATTGATGGTGCGTTCACACTGAATGTAATTGTTCAGTTGCTCGATCATTTTCAGTCGCTCCTGTTCGAGCTGTTTCTGGCGTGTCACGTCAATGCTCATGCCCAGCAGGAGACGCTTGCCGTCGGTCTGCGGCACAATGGTTTTCATGGTTCTGACGAGATGGACTCTGCCGGAAGCGTCTTTGACAGCCTCCTCCTGATCCAGGAGTTTATCGGAATCCAACAGCCCCTGATCGTTCTTCCGGAAGCGTTCTATTTCTTCCTGCGTATGGAAGATATCTTCGTCGCGTTTGCCGATGATCTGTTCACTTTTGAGTCCGACCAGATCCGCGAAGCCGCGGTTGCACATGAGATAGCGGAACTGGTTATCGGCATCTTTGACGAACATATAGCAGGGGAGGTGGTCCATGATTCCTTTAAGCAGATTCGCATTGTCCTGAAAACGCCGTTCATTCTCTCTGGTTTCCGTGATGTCCTGAATGATCCCGTAGTATTCTTCGCCGTCATTTTCCGCTTTTGCGGCGGATTTGATGACACGCATTTCATAGTCGCGCCGTCCCGCCTTCCGGTTGGAACGGTAGAAACAGTGCATGGAGTCGATTTCTCCGGAGAGCAGTTTCCGGAGTTCTCCGGCGTAGGCTGGAAAATCTTCCGGGTCGAGCCATTCTTCCGCCGGAACAGGCTGTCCGTCACGATACATCCAGTTCTTTTCGAAGTCACCCATTGGAATCAGGCGCCCTGTTCTGTCACTGCGGAAGTAAACGATATTCGCCACCTCCGTGGCATTGCGGAGAATCGTATTCTGCCGGCTGAGGATGGCGCGTTTCTCATAGTCGTCCGTTACGTCGCGGAAGAAGAGCACCGCACCGGAAATGCCGTCTTCCTCTTCCCTGATCGGAGCTGCGCTGGCTGCGATGTGGTAGCGTTTTCCGTCGCGTGAGATCAGGTCATTGTGATTTTCAAGGATTACTTCTTTCTCTGTCCGGATTACTGTCGTCACCGGTGTTTCTACTTTCTCATTTCCTGAAATGGTGACGAAGTTGAACACCTCGCCGAGCTTCTTTCCGACGGCTTCGTTCTGCTGATACCCTGTAAGCTTGTCTGCCATCGGGTTCATCAGCGTGATTTTCTCATCGCAGTCCGTTACGATTACTGCATCGCCGATGGATTCCAGCGTCAGCCGGAACCGCTGGGCGAGCTGCGCTTTTGCCGTGAAAGCGTCGTGGAGCTGTGTGACATCCGCCGAGATCCACATGACAGCCCGTTTGCCGAAGATTTCTTCCGGCAGCAGGAGAAACTCCAGCTGCTGATGCTGTCCGAACACACTGTATTCCCTGCGGGAACCCTCTCCGGTCCGGAATGTGTCTTTGACCGGTTTTTCAATTTCGCGGAGAAGTTCGACGGGCAAATCGGTGAGTTTTTCGGGGCGCTGCCCGGTGAAAATCTGATTGCCCGCCTGTAAAAAC
>DXVA01000024.1:10456-17504 GCA_019408975.1 Lentisphaeria bacterium
GGCAGCGCTGAGAACAAACCGTTCAGTTTCTTCTGGTTCCTTCTGCGCTGTTCTCCGAGAATCAGATACCAGGTCAGCAGAAGAAGGACAATTACGCCGGTAATGACGCTTTCCTGTTTCCAGTTTTCCCAGAAAGAGGATGGCTTATTGAGATACACTGCATCCGGCGGAAGCTGTCCGGCGGGAATTTCCCACTGCGCCAGATGCTTCCAGTCGAAGACGGGACGCTGTTTTGCTGTTTGGATCGGGATATCAGCCGGTTTTTCGCCTTTCAGAATGCGGGCGGCTGTTTTTGCCGTTTCGATGCCATGTTCCCGGCTGTTGGCAACCAGCCCTCCGATGGCGCCTGTATCGCGCGGGAGCTCCTGCAGTGTGAAGACCGGATGCTGGGTGGCTTTTATGATATTCGGGTAAAGCAGTGCGTAGGGAACGAAAGGTTCCGGCTGGGTGCTGCGCCAGTTCTGCAGAAGGATAAGAGAATCCTGCGGCAGGCGTGACAGTTGAGCCAGCATTTCATCTGTACCGAGATATGCCCCATGAAGGAAAAGAAATTCCGGTATTTTGATTTTGCCCGCCGCCTGCCTGTATTCCTGATAAAGTGCATTGCCTGCGGGAGAGCCGTCGGTGATGACGGCAACTTTCTGCGTCTGCGGATAGATTTTGAGTACCAGATCAACCAGCGGATGGAAATTGTGGCTGCGTTCGATGCCGGTGAGATTCGGATACTGCGGGCGTTTGCTTCTGTCGAAGTGCGTATATGCACAGAAGACAACCGGAGTTTTTTCCTGCAGGACTGCATAGTGTTTCAGCAGAAGGTCTGTCGCCGTGTTGCCTGCCGTGACAATCAGGTCGTATTTTTTCTTTTGCAGGAGTTCCAGAATGAATGCCTCGTCCGAGGGACGGACTTTCAGGTTCGGATTCCTCAGGATTCCAAGTTCGATGACGCTGAGCTTGACGGGCGGTTTGCCGGGGTTCTTATCGAAGTATGCACGGAACCCGTCGAGGATATCGGCAGACCACTGGTAAGACGTGTCATAGGAATTGATGTAAAGAATCTGATTTACTGCGTTTTTTGCTCCCGCCTGAACATTCCACAGCAGCAGGCAGAAGCACAGAAAGAACCATCTTTTTTTCATAAACCGACTCATTGACCCGTGGTATGAATTTTATAATCAAGATATCCGGCGCGGTGAAAATATGAGGTGCGGACGCCAGTCTTTTTCCCGCAGTCTCGCAGAAAACCGGATATTTACAGACACCTGCCATAAACTAATCCATGAGAAGGAGGATTGCAAGCACGAAACCAGAAATATCCCTGAATAATCATGAATCGGGATGAGGGCGGGAGCCGCATTCGGGTTGAAACATAAAAAAAGCGCCGCAATACGATTGACGGCGCTCCTGAAATATCAGAAAAAAAACGATCAGTCCTTATTGAGAATGGCATAGACTTTCTTTTTGTCCGTTCCCGCTTCAAGGATCTCGTTCATGATCTCTTTGTCTTTCAGCTTGATGGAGATGCTTCCGAGAAGCTTGAGATATGCCTCCTGATCCTTTTCGTCGGCGGCAAGGAAAACAATCAGCTTGACAGGTTCGTTGTCGAGAGTCTTATAGTCTGCAATCGGAGTCTGGCAGATGCCGACGATTACGAGAGGTGAGGGGAATTCCGCAACGCGGATATGGGGAAGGGCGAGCCCGTTTCCGATACCGGTCGTCATCATTTTTTCACGTTTCCATATCGCCTCGCGGAGCTGTGCCTCATCCATGGTGCAGCGGGTTGTGGCATATGTAATGATTTCTTCGAGAACGGCTTTTTTTGTTTCGCCTTCCAGAACGAGGATAGAATCTGCATGAAGATATTTTACAAATTCGGGTTTCATCTTCGTGATATCTCCTTTCACAATGTTATAAGACTCACATATATATTCTAAAATTACTACCGAATATGGAAAAGTCAAGCGGGAAAGCGCAATATATCCGGAATAAGCATTTTTTTCAATTCCGGACTTGCGTTTTTCAGAAACGGAGTTACATTATATGTCCATTGGCAAGCCAATCTAGCTCAGTCGGTAGAGCAGCTCATTCGTAATGAGCAGGTCATCGGTTCGAATCCGATGATTGGCTCCATTTTTTTTGCCTCGATTGTCTGTTCTTGGACTGCTGATCTCATACTTTGTTCCTGTCCCTGCAATATCTGCATGTTTTCAAGATGCCGGATGGCATTTCAGAATGCCTGGATTGATTTTCCTGTAACAATTTCCCTGACTCCGTTTCCGGCAGTTCCGCCTTGCTTTGCGTATGGAACCCGTCCTTTACCGGATTTCTTTCTGGAACCGCCATTTTCATATTTTTCTTTTCATGACTTGAATTTTAACGATCCTGATATTATATTCTAATATTAAAGGAATAAAATTTCATTATTGATGAATTTTTTATCAAAACAGACGGAAACGGCAGGAAATGATTCAGTCTTTTTCACGTTGCATTGAGATTCTGAAAATCATTGCGGATTCTTCCGACGGGATTAAACTTGCGGATATTGCCAGAATCACGAAACTGAAGTACACTACGGTTTATAATCTGGTGAATTCCATGATGAAAGAGGGAATGATCCGCCGCGGGGAAGGGCATATGCTGTTTCTCGGACCGATGGTCACGGACCTGCATAACCGACGGATACACGGCGAACTGATCCGCCATGCCCGCAGCATCATGCTGCCGTTGATCAGGCGGTACCCGGACACAAATCTGACTTACTCGCGTTTTACCGGGACGCAGATTACCGCGTTCCTCAACCGTTCGCAGGAGCTGATGGGAGAGATCCGCGCTGCAAAGAGTGTGCTTCCTCCGTATCAGACAGTTGCCGGGCTTGTTTTTCTGGCGTTTCTGCCGGAGGAGGACGGCATGGTTCTTCGCGGCAATTTCCCGTTTACGGAGCGCAATCTTGCCGAATGGGGGACGAAGGAGGCGCTGGATGCCGCAGTCCGCCTGTGCCGGGAGCGTCAGTATGCGCGCCTGCCGTTCGATCCGCCGGAAATGAGCCGGATCGGGATTCCTCTGTTTCATAAGGGGAGGCTTTCCGGCGCTTTGACCTGTACCTGCCTGAACCTCACTGCAAAAGAGGAGAAGAGGCTTCTGTGCGAACTATTGAAGATTACCAGGGTGGTTCTTGAAGAACCAGCCGTGGAAAATCTTTTTCTCCGAGCTTGAAAAGATCCATTTAACATAAGGGTGAATCACATGGATTTTACAGTCAGTTATGACGTTGCGGTCGTCGGCGGAGGTGTCGCCGGAATCGCTGCGGCGATCCAGTCCGCAAGGTCCGGAAAGAAAACGGTCCTGATCGAAAAAACAATTCTTCTCGGTGGGCTTGCCACGAGCGGACTTGTCTACATCTATCTCCCGCTTTGCGACGGCAACGGGCATCAGGCGACTCACGGCATTTGCGAGGAACTCCTGCGCAACAGTATCCAGTATGGTCCCGGAGAGATCCCGGAGAATTGGAGACGGGAGAAGAATGCTCCCGAGCGGAAGCGCCTCATGTGCCGTTTTTCTCCGGCGTCTTTCATGCTTTCGCTGGAGGAGCTGCTGCGCCGGGAAAATGTGGATATCTGGTATGACACTCTGGTTTGCGGAGCGGATGTCGTGAATCGAAAAGTGACGGCGCTGATCGTGGAAAATGAGAGCGGGCGGGGCAGGATCGAGGCGAAATCAGTGATCGACGCCAGCGGAACCGGTGTTGCAATGCGCCGTGCCGGAGTCCCTTGCCTGACCGAAGACAATTACCTGACGATGTGGGCGCTTCAATATCAGGCGGATATCACGGAGGGGGATTTCGGAAAGAGCATTTCCGTTTGTACCATTACCACGAGTTCACTGGATCAGGAGACGCGGCTGGTGGCATCTCCGGAACTTTTTGAACGAATGTACGGGAAATGTCCTGCGGAGGAATATCATGATCTTATCACATATCGCGGGCTCACCGGAAAATCCGTCTCCCGTTTCGTGCAGGAAAGCCACAGGATTCTGCTGGAGACCTATAAAATGCGCTATGAGGGAGGGGAATATACCCGCCGGGATTATTACCCGATCAAACTGCCGCTGATGCCGCAGTTCCGCAAAATTTACTGCGTTGACGGTGAATATGTATTGAATACGGGAGAAAACGCGAAATATTTCGAGGACTCCATTGGACTGCTTGCCGATTGGCGCAAGTCCGGTTCGGAGTATGTCTGGGAGGTGCCGTTCCGGACGCTTTACGCGAAACAGAAAACCGGAGGCATCATTGCCGCCGGGCGCTGCACCGCCGCCCAGGGGGACGCATGGGAGATCACGCGCGTGATTCCGAGCGCCGCCATGACCGGGCAGGTCGCGGGGCTTGCCGCTTCGATGACGATCGATTCCGGCAAAGAAATCTGGGAGCTTGATGTGCATGAAGTGCAGGACCGTCTCCGTGCTCTCGGTTTTCCCATCCACCGCGCCGATATCGGCATCTGACTGCGGAGAGCGCCGGTTGAATGTTTTCGCCGGTGCGGATTTCTACATTGCCAGCATACCGGATACAGGGATTTTTACCGTCAAAAGTCCCTGTTTGACGTCTATGATGCCCTGCGGGGTTCCTGTTGCTGAAAAAACTTTCGCCCTGCGTCCGGTATCCTGAATGTCCAGTGTAACCGTTTCCGTTCCCGAGGCGTTGACGATCCGGTATTCCTTGCGGGGATCAAGACTCAGCTTTATGACTGTTCCCGAGGCGTAGACTGCTGCAATGCAGCATGTCCTGTCCTCTGCGGATATGAGCGGATAGTTCAGCTGCGGCTGGTGCGGCGTCAGAACGCCGTGCATCAGAGTCTCCCTGTGGGTGTTCCAGAAATTGAGCCAGAAACGGAGCATTTGAGCGTGGGAATCCGGGATTTCCGCAAGGCGGACGGATATCTGCGGAACACTGAACAGGATATTCAGGAATTGCCGTGCGGCGGATTCGACGGAGTCGCTGCTGTTCCATGTGATCATGTCCGAATGGACCGCCGTGCCGCCGGAAGTCAGGCGCAGGTCGATGGTGCGGACACGGTTGGAAAGGATATCTCCCGGGCAGTCCGCCGCGCGGAATATATTGCCGTATTTGCGTATCGCCGGACCGATATACGCCTGCCGGAACTCAATCATGACATCGGGTTTGATCGCGCGAAGGTGCTTCATGGTTTCCGTCAGCAGAAGATCCACCGCTTCAGGAACGGTTTTGCAGTCCCGTCCCGCATAGTTTTCCGCGAGAGCTGGCTCCTGCCGTTCTTCCGGAACCGTAAAACTGTCAATGAAGTCGAGCTTGAGCCCGTCAAGGTTCCAGTCCCGCAGCGCTTTGCTGTAAATCCCGATCAGATATTCTCTTACTTCAGGAAAGCGCGGGTCCAGAACCGCTGCCGAGAGCTGTTCATTGATGTAAAGATATTTTCCTTGAAAACGGGGATAGGCACGGCTTTTCAATCCGATGAAAGGAACCGAGAACCAGAACAGGTATTTCATGCCTGCTGCATGGATACGGTCCACGTGCCTGCGGATGTCGGAGAAACGCTTTTGAGCGATTTCCCAGTCTCCACAGTAAGCATATCCGCGTTGATTGTCCGCTGTCTGCCAGCCGTCGTCGACAATGACGCTGCCCATGCCGAATTCACCGGCAAGCCTGCACTCCTGTTCGATTTCACTTTCGGAAATGTTCTGATGGTAGCTGTACCAGGTGGAATAAACAGGGCGCAGGGCATGATCCGGAACATGGCAGGGAGTGTAGCGCGGCATAGCTGCAAACCATTCCACTGTATCGCGGATGGCGTCGGCGTAGAAGACAGCGCGAGTGTCGAGGCGCAGTATTGCTTCATAGGAATCAATGGGCGTTTCCGGCTGAAGAAAACCGGTGACCCGGCAGTCTATGGTTGCGTCTTCTTCCGTGAATCCCGCTTTCAGCTCCGTGCGGCGGATGGCATCGGAAAAGGCAAATGTGAGCCTGTTTTTCCCTGCTTCCGATGCAAGAGTCATGAGCGGGGCGAAATGTGCCAGATCGGAAACCGTGCCGCCGCTCCAGTCCGGCGGAATGGTCTTCGACAGCATGGAAGACGGCGTGATTCGCGTTGTGAGATCGATCTGTGGGATTTTCCATGCCAGAGTAAAACGCGGCGGTGCCTGCGGCTGCGGGGCATGAAGCCTCAGCGTGATGAGCTCGATTCCATCCTCCTTTTTTACGGAGGAGAGTGTCGCTTCCCATTTCGTATTTTCGATTCCATGCAGATTCAGTGTTCCAGCCGATGTTTCCAAAGTTGTCATGGCATGATTCCCGTTTTGTCTGATTCCGGTAATATTGCGGTATAAAAAGCGGAAGTCAATTCCATCAGGGAGAAAAATGTGCCGAAAGTATGAGCTTCCGGCTTTTCCGCTCAAATGCCGGCGCCGCATTCCGCGCGGTGAAGTCTGACGTTCCATTTCCGCAGCAGCTCCTGAAGCCTGCCGATCTCCAGTTCCCATGCATCAACATGATTCTGATGCATCAGTGCGGCGGCTCCTCCTGCCGCCTGTCCGGTCATTGCCGCCGCGGGAATGACCCGTGTGATTTCCCAGGCATCGTTTTGTGCGGATGCACAGCGTCCCGCCGCCAGCAGTCCGCGGATGCGCTGACGGGGATACAGGGTGCGGAACGGTATTTCCCATACCGGTCCCGCCCGCCGCCAGTCCGGCAGGAGCCCGACGGAGTCCGGAGTATCGCGATCATTTTCTCCATTGTCGAGGATATGATCGCCTTCGATGCAGTAAATCTTGCGGAATTGCGGGACAACCGGCAGTTTCAACGGATAAAGCGATTTCCGGTCTGTCTGTCTTTCCCTGTAATATTCGCGCAGTTTTTTCCTGCTTGCGCAGACAAAGGCGGAGAGGGTGCGCCCGGACATACCGCGGAATCTGCCGTATTCCGATTTCAGATCGATATAGGTGAACATTGAGATGCGTTCCCCGAACCGTTCCGGATAATGCCCGTCGTATTGAAGCGCCCAGATTGAGAGATGGTTGTCTT
>DXVA01000024.1:17514-24673 GCA_019408975.1 Lentisphaeria bacterium
AGTTTACCCCGGCTTTCCGGGCGAGGGAGCAGTCGCCGCTGGCATCGATGAAACAGTCCGCCTGAATTACGCCGCGCCCGCTGGAATTCTGCACGACGGCGCCGTTCAGGCTGTCGCCGGCGGAGTTCATGACGGCATCACATACAAGGGTGTCATACCAGAGGTCAACACCGCTTTTTTCCAGCAGTTCATCAAGTGACAGCATGAAGGAGGCGGGCGAGAAAATCGTCCGGTAACGGCGGGGTTCAGGCGCGTCCCGTTCGTTTCTCCAGTTTGCCGGAATGTCTCCGGGGCCATACTGGATCGAAGCGTGGAGAAGTTCTTCGGGAATTCCGTATGTGACCTGCCTGCCGTTGCCGTCGCAGAGGGGGAGATAGATGAAAACGAGCCCGGATGTTGCGAGTCCGCCCGGAAGGATCGTTTTTTCCACCAGCGCGACTTTCTTACCACATCTTGCCGCCTGCAATGCCGCCGCAACTCCAGCGATTCCGGCTCCGATTACGGCAATATCGTACTTTACCTTGTAATCCATGTTCATTTACCGGAAATGCCTCCGAAAGATACTTCTTTTCCATTTTCAATGATCTTTACTTCCAGCGGTGCGAAACTCATTTCTCCTTCCCTGGCATGGGTGCGGGCTGCATTTACATAAAGACGCAGCGTCTGTTTACCCGTGCGCCATTCCCGTGCGAAAAGCTCTTTTCCCGATGTTTTCAGGATGTTCTGTTCACTGCTCAGGAGATAGCTTTCGTGCGCTCTTACCCACCGGATGAACTTCAGCACGGTCTTTTTCATTTCGGGATGTTTCGTGATGTCGAAGCTTTTATCGTTCCATGTATAGAAATAGAGCCCTTTCACGCCGGCTGCCAATGCCTGAAAATACATATTGGACATTTCTTCGGGAGTCGGGACGCGCGGCCACCAGCCGTCCGGTTTTGAGGGATAGCCGAAGCACTGCGGCACCGCCGCCGGCATACGGCACCAGCCGGAGAGCTGATCCGTCAGTTCCGCCAGTGTGTAGTAAACAGAGGAAAGCGTTCCTCGCGGAACAGGGTAGGGGTCGTGTGCGACGATGTCCGTCGTGCCGTTGTACTGTCCTTTCAGGGATTGCGGTTTGGCAAGGCACATGAATGTAAGTGCACGCGGTTCAAGTTTTTTCAGACTGATTGTTCTGGTCAGGACTCCGGCGGGAGTTGTGCCGTAATGATCGGGTTCGTCTCCGAATTCCAGAATAAGATTCTCCAGAGGGACGGCTTTGCGTCTGGCGTCAATCATGTGGGGATAACCGCACAGGATGACAAACATATCCTGCCGGACCGCTTCCTGAAGCAGAGTGTCCATCTGCCGGTATTGTTCCTTACGCCAGTAACTGACTCCGACCAGGTCAATTCCGTTTTTCCTGAACATTTCTGCGGATCCGGGGTCCTGATGATAAAAACCTATGGGGAATACACGTTTGCCGTTCCGGACAAGAAAACCTTCCGCATCGACCGTCAGCGGCGGATTTTCCGCGTCAATCGTGAGTTCGATTTCGAGAGTGCGGTAGACTTCCCTGCCGTTCCGGGCAACGCGGACATGCGCTTTATGTGTTCCTGCGGTGATGCCGTCAAGGGTGGCAATGCATGGACGCGGGAAGGAAGCGAATCTGACCCGTTCGATTTTTTCCCCGTCCACATAAAACTCCATTTCGGCATTTTTGTATTGCGGATCAATGTTCATACGGAACGGCGCCGCATGCAGAATTGCCGGACGGTAGGAATAAAAGCCGCTTTCCAGAGTTACAGGCAGAGTTATATTCCTGCGGGAAGTTACGGCGGTGTTTCCTGACATGGATTCAAGTTCGAGCAGGATAAGGAGTCTGCCGGATTCTGCGATGTCATACGGAAGGCGTATTTCCGAATTGCCGTCCGGATTGAATTTCTGCGATGCGATCCGCCGTCCGTTCAGCTCGACTGACACAGACGCTTGAAACGGGGTTTCGCTTCGGAATCTGATATACAGTTCCTGTCTGCCGAAAGAGGTGCCGCAGATACTTTTTTCAATGTGGACACCGGTCTGCTTCAGTGACTGCTCCGCGATTGCATTTTGAATGAAGTCATGCCACAGATTTTCTTTGCCCGTCATTCCGTCCATCGAATGGTTCACCAGAGAATAAACCGTTCCTTTGCCGAGACTGCGTTTCAGAATGACCGGTTTCTTTTCCGGGCACCATGCAAGCGCCGTCCATGCCGGAGAGAATTTCGTATAATGCGCCCAGCCTCTGGATTCAGCCATTCCGCCGGAAACATTGAACGGAAATGTCAGGGAGGAATCGGGAGGATCGGCAAAAGTGAATTCCAGAATCCGCTGGTGATCCTTGCCCATGATGCAGGCTTCGCGTCCGATCTGCCAGTCTTTGCCGAACTCGCCGTAAAGATTTTTTGTGACTTCTCTGGTTTCCGCGCCCATCGCAACCAGCACGCCGCCGTTGGAAAGCCATTGTTTCAATGCCGTTCCGAACTGTTTCCAGTCGACTTTTTCAAAATAGAGCTGAAGTATGACTGCATCATATTCCGGCAGACGGGAGGTGAGCGCCGGAATGTCTTCCGCTGAATAGAGATCGAATCGATCGCCGTTCTGAAATGTTCCGGATAAAATCCGGCCGTGGTTCATCCGGTTTTTTGCCGTGACGTAGGCGATGTCCGAGGCGGATGCCTGAAATACGGCAGACAAAATAAATAAGATGGAGATGAGGGGGGTAAAAAAGTGCATGTGACTGTTCCTTTTCAGTTTGCATTCGGTTGAATTGTGTAGTCAAGATTCCTGATCGTCCCGACGTGTCCGTCGACGAAAACGGTGTTCATTCCCCCTGAATGGGCGGAATAAACTCCTGCGGCGAATTTGTACTGCACAAGATAAGCGCTGTTGAGCATATTGTGCGTGGGATTTGCCGCAGGGAGAATCTGGTCGTATTTCCAGATGTCGCCTGCCATGGCAACGCCGGATGGACCGCGTATTTTGGTAATCAGCCCGATGACGTTGTAGTCCCGCACCAGATAGGTTCCGTTGCTGGTTGCGTTGTAATGTGATGAGCTCCACCACGTATAGGTTCCCGGCGAACACATCAGATGGGGATTGTAACCGTAACTGAGCGGAAATTTGTTGAGTGCGTAGGTGTTGCGGATTTTTACATCCGCCGGGCAGCGCAGCATGGGAACGCCGCCTTCGGGTCCCCATCCGTTGCCGAGATTGACTTTCCTGTATCCGGGCATGAGTTCCGCCAGAGTGTCCTGCCACGGAACGCTGGTGCCGCTTCGGAGCATGACTGCCTGCACCAGTCTGTCGTTGTTGTCATTCGTGTACATCATGCAGACGGACCCCGTCTGTTTCAGATTCGACATGCAGTTGATACTTTGTGCTTTGCCGCGTGCCTTGTTCAGTGCCGGGAGGAGCATTCCCGCAAGAATCGCGATGATCGCTATAACGATGAGGAGCTCGATCAATGTGAAAATTTTTATTTTCACGCTGCGAAGTAAGAATATCGAACAGGGAACACGGAAGGAAGAAGGAGAAAAACATCTGAACAATTGAACAATTGAACAATTGAACAATCGAATGAAGAAAGGGAAAATAAGGCAGAGCGTGAATTGATACCGCCGGAATGAAGCATCTCTCTTACAGTTCTTTCTTATCAGGAATTCGATCAATGTAAAAAAATCAATCAATATATTTTTCATTTTCTTTCTCCCGTTTTAATTTTTGTTTCATCTTTCTCTTTTCTCTGCTGAAAGAATCCATAGCGCCTCCGTTTTGAGTATATTGAATTGAAAAACTATATATATTATATTATTTTCCGCAGAAAAGACAAGGGAGAATCGTCCTAAAAAAATATTGATTTTGTCTCATTCGCAGTTTGCCAATGCAGGAAGCTCGGATGCATCTCACGATTTACATTCCGTCATCTGGTGTCAGAGAAAGAGTTGGAATTCCGGAATGTCACCGGGGTCATTTTGAATTCCCTTTTGAAGGCGGAACAGAAATACGCCGGATCGCAGAAGTTCAGTGAATATGCGATTTCTTCGATGGACCGGTTTGTCTCTTTCAAGAGGCGTTTTGCTTCATTGAGACGCAGGGTGATGACGTAACGGGTCGGGGAAAGGTCGAAACGGCGGTTCCAGTGCCGGAAAAAGGTACTGCGTGAAAGACCGTGTTCCGCGGCGATTTGAGCCATTGACAGATTGTCTGCAAAATGCAGTTGGAAATAGGAGGCGATCTTCTCTATTTTCCCGGACATCGCGTCCGTTACCGCTGTGTGCGCTTTCTTTTGAAAGAAGAGTTCTTCCAGAAGGAGAAATGCAAGAAGATCAATTTTATCCGCCACGGAAAATTCCAGTGCATGCGCCATCATGTCGCGAAGTTTGTTGAGAAGCGCGAGAATGTCAGGCGTAATCTGTATATCCCAGCAGAGAATATCGTCGAGAAGCCCCTTTTTTCTGAATTCATCGGCAAGTTCGGGCGAATAGATGATGAAAAAGGCATCACGTGTGTCCTGCGATTCGTAGAAATAGTCTTCAAGCGGCAGTTTCACCTGAATATGCGGATAAGTGTTGATATACTCTTTCCCGTTGATCAGATGCCGGACCGTTTCCGTGGACGGGGAAATCCTGATGCAGAATTCCAGTTTATTCGGAAGCTGTGTGATTTCCCGTGACCCGTTCGGAGTGACGGCGCCGCCGACTTTGGGAGAACCTATGAGGCATCCCAGTTCTCTTACTTTCCATGGAAAATCAATATACCTGCGGCTTTTTTGCAGGGAGACCCATATTCGCTGTTTTAACTCGAAATCCATTTTCACACCTTCATTCTGAACTGTTTCCCGGACTATCTTAAGATGATCGTCAGGCGGTTGTTTTTCAACCGGATAAAAATATTTCCGCGTATTTTTTGATTGAAACAGTTGCCGCATCTCCATCGAAGCCGCTGCCGGAAACGCATAGGAACCCCATTGCAGGAGCTGTAACTTTTTCCCGGTGCCGGAATAGTTCTGTTCCGGTTCACTGCATGTCAGTCCTCTGGGTGTTCCGCTTTTCTGAGAGCTTCGTAGGCGACCTGCGCGGAAAAACCGCGCCCCGCAAGAAAACGGAGCGCTTTTTCCCTGCGTTTGCGCGGGTCGGGTTCACGGGCGAAGGCGGAAGCTTTGCGGGAAAGAGCGCCTGCCGCCGCTTCCAGTTCGGTCATGGCGCCGCCGTCCTCTTTTTCCGCAAGAGTTTCCTTGATGATCCCGGAATCAATGCCTTTGGTGCGGAGTTTCTGAATCGCTTTGCGTTTGCCGCCGCCCCGCGCGTAGACTGCGGCGGCGAGATTTTCCGCGTAATGTTCGTCATTCAGGAACCCATGCCGCGTGCACTCCTGAACGACCTGATTGATTTCTGCTGTGGAGTATTCTCTGGCATAGAGTTTCTTTTTGAGTTCCGCCGTGGAATAGGCGCGGAGCCCGAGAAGCAGAACCGCATATTCCATCGCCGTCTTTTTCTGTGCCATACTGTTTTCCTTTCTAATTCCGGCAGCGTTCCGCCAGCAGGCGGATGCCTTGTGTCAGGCGCGGGCCCGGACGCAGAAGAAGGTCGGGATCAATATCGTAGATGATTCGATTTCCCCGCACCGCTTTGAGTTTGGTCCACGGCAGGCTTTTTTTGAGATTTTCCGCCTGTTCCTTTGAAAATCCGGGCAGGAGCAGAATCTCCGGTTGATTCTTCAGGAGCCATTCGAACGAAGGATTGAAATAATCCTGCCTGATGCCGCCGGCGATATTGCGCTGCCCCGCAAGACGGATCACCGTATCCGGCAGGGAGCCTTGTCCCGCCGCCGTCGGCGGATTGTCCCAGATCAGGCAGAGAACGGTTTTGCCTGATCCGGAGCGTCTTTCCCGCTTGAGTTCCGCCAGTTCTTTTTTGATGCGGCCGTTTTCCTTCTGTGCTTCCGCTTCGCATTTCAACTCTTTCCCCGCGAGCGTGACCCATTCCCCGTATTCCTCCAGATTGCGGCACTGTTTCAGGATCACCTTGATTCCCGCGCTGCGGAGCGTTTCCGCTGCTGCCGGATTTGCCAGCGCATTTGCAAAAACATGAGTCGGTTTCAGTGCGACCACTGTTTCCGGATTCGGCCTCCCGAATTCTCCCGCAACCGGAACTTTCCTGATGCTCAAAGGATAATTGCATGCGGAGGTGCGTCCGACCAGAGCTTTTTCTTTTCCCAGCCGGCATATCAGTTCCGTGAGAGCTGGGGCAAGCGAAACCACCCGCAGTTCTTCCGCAGACAGCGGAATCAGCGCCGTGACGAGCAGCAGGGCGAGAAACAGTTTTTTCATGGACGAGCCCCGTGCAGTGCTTTTATTTCCCGTATGGCTTCGCCATTTTTTCCGGTTGAACGATATTGTCGTATTCTTCCGGGGAGATGAGCCCGGCTTTGGCGCAGGCTTCGCGCAGGGTCAGATTTTCCTTGTGTGCCATCTTTGCGATTTTCGCGGCGTTGTCATATCCGATTTTCGGACTGAGCGCGGTGACGAGCATCAGCGATTTCTCGACAAGCTCTGCAATGCGCTTCCGGTCCGGTTTGAGTCCGGCGACGGCAAAATCCGTAAAGTTGCCGCAGGAGTCGGAGAGCAGGCGGACTTCGGTCAGGAGGTCGAAAATCATGACGGGCTTGAAAACATTCAGCTCGAAGTTGCCCTGCGTTCCGGCGAATGAGATTGCTGTATCGAGTCCGACCACCTGCACGCAGATCATGGTCAAAGCTTCGCATTGGGTCGGATTGACTTTTCCGGGCATGATGGAGGAGCCTGGTTCGTTTTCCGGCAGGGCGAGCTCTCCGATGCCGCAGCGGGGACCGCTTGCAAGCCAGCGGATGTCGTTTGCGATCTTCATCAGGGAACATGCCAGCGCCTTGATTGTCCCGGAGAGGGCGACGATGGCGTCGTGTCCGGCAAGGAGCGCGAATTTATTGGGGGCGGAAGTGAACGGCAGTTTCATGAGAGAGGCGATCTCCTGAGCCGCATTTTCCGCGAATCCTTCCGGCGCATTGAGCCCGGTGCCGACTGCGGTTCCGCCGAGAGGCAGTTCGAAGATTTCCGGCAGGACGGCTGTGATCCGTTTCAGCGCGTAGTCGAGCTGCGCCACATAAC
>DXVA01000240.1 GCA_019408975.1 Lentisphaeria bacterium
CAAGTATGCCATCCTGCAAGTAAGCGATGAACCATGGAGCCTTGAAAAGCAGGAATACATCCGCAAAACAGTGCAACATTTCCGTGAACTGGAAAAGGAGCTTCCGCCTGTCATTTCCGCCGGAGCAGTCCGGAACCGTTCCAACCTGAATGGTTTCATCACTGTATGGTGCCCTCAATTTCCGCAGTTCAATCCTGCCGACTATAACAATATGCCGGACAATGAGAAACTTTATTTTTATCAATGCCTTTACAAGCCGGATTTTCCCATGTTCATGATTGACCGCCCGGGAATAGAACCCCGAATTTCCAGCCTGATCTGCTGGAAATATCAGGCAAAGGGATTTCTTTACTGGGCGTCAGAACAATGGATTGCGGGACATCCCTCCCTGCCGGAAAACCGGAAAAAACTGGCAAACCGCTGGATTCATGAGGAGTGGGGATTCCCGTTTCAGAATGCGCCGGGAGACGCCTGCTTCATTTATCCGACGAAAGACGGTGTCATAGCTTCGCTTCGCGCGCAGTACATCCGCGACGGTGTTGAGGATTATGAATATCTTGCAATCCTGAAGCATTACAGAGACGTTGCGCTGAAAAAAGGAAAGTTGAATGCCGATCTCAGAAGAAAAGTCGAAGCATTGCTGAAAATACCGGATCATATCGTGAAAGCAACAAATGTATGGACCCGGTCTGTTTCGGAACTTTCGGATTTCAGAAATGATGTGGCGGAATATATTATAACCTTGAAAAATATAACAAAGGAATAACAGTTAACCATGAAATATCTGATGAAAGCACTCCTGTTTTTGATTTATTTTTCTTTCTGCGTTTTCGCATATGCGGGAATTCTGGAAAATGATGAATTGAAAATAATTTATTCCGATAACCGAGGTTACCTGATCAGTGCCATGAAAAAGGGCGACAAGGAGCCTCTGAATATCAACCTTTGCCCCAGCGTATATGTTCAGGCTGTCGGGGAAACCAAAGGCAGGTATGTTACATTCGTGCAGTTCAGGACCACCGGAGTGGAAAAAAAAGATAATACTGTAATCTGCCGTTATCTTGCAGAAATTCCCGAGGGGAAAATCCGTATTGAGACGGAAACACGGCTTTCCGGAAATGTGATCAATACCCGGATCAAAGTGAATAATGAGTCGGAAATTCCCGTTTTGCATGTCCGTTATCCTGCTTTGCAGGGAATCTGCTTCACGCAGGACGGAGCAGAAGATGAACTGCTCTTTCCCTATCTGATGTCGACGCTGGTGAAAAATCCAAGGTTGAATATCCTGCCACCTGCGATCTATCCCGGTTCCGCCGGAGTCAACTACATGGATTGTTCCGGTGGTGGTCACGGGATCGCAATCATAGGCCAGCCCAAACTGCTTGCCGCCCAGTATTTCTACCATAAATCGCCGAATGGCAAGGGGATCATGATGGGAATTAACACCCGTCATACGATCCGGAAAGGGGAATCGGTGGAATATCCTTTTGAAATTCTGCTGCATTCCGGAAATTTCATGGTTGCAGCAAACCATTACAGGAGCTTCTTCTACCGCCATTATCCAAAGCCGCAGTATCCGGAATGGGAAAAATATTCCAACGGCTATCTTGCGGTTCTGTGGTCCAATGCTGAGTATCCACCCTATACGGAAGAAGTGAATTTGCAGATAGACCATACTTGGCGTCTGGGGTTGAATCATGTCCAGTACTGGGGGCAGACCGGGCGTCATGCATGCCCCGGCTATCCTCTTGCAGATCCCGTGCGCGGCGGCGAGGATGGGTTGAAAGCGATGTTCAACCAGGTGCATCAGAGCGGCCTGCATACGGGAGCTTATTTCTGGGGATGCGGAATCGGCCTCTATGAGGTCATCTCGAAAAAATTCCGGGGAGTCCCCTGGGAACAGTTTCCTCCCGAAGTCCGACCTCCTTCTTTTGACTGGGTCGTGAGGAATTCGGTTTATACTGCTGCAAGAAAAAGGCCTGAACACGATCTGACAAAATATCCCGAGTGGAAAAGAACCGGAATAAAATCGTTGGAGGAGGCAGAATCGAAACGTCTGAATCCGCAGATACTGCATCCTCTGGCATTTCAGTCCGAGGAGTTTCGCGACTGGCTGAATTTCTGGATCAACCGTTATGAAACACTTTACGGAATCGAAGTGCCGTATCTGGATGTATTCGGCTTCCGTCCGAATGCAGTGGAATTCAATCCTCACTGGAACCTTTGGGGAGATGGAACAGAAGGAATATCCCGTTACAATTTCCTTGCCGATCTGAACAGAAAATACCGCGGCAAAGTTGCCGGATTCGCCCCGATGATTGAAGGAATCAGCGACTGTTACAATATTCAGGCATCGTGTCTGATCTCAAATTTCCGGCGGAATGTCCCGGCTTACCGCTACAGTTTCCCGGAAATGATTATTTACGAAGGGATGCACAACGGCTGCTGGTGGCCGGATAAGGCTGTCGCCAACATCACCAACGCCTATAAGGACGGCTTGCGCTTTGAGCTGGTATGGAAATTCATCTCCGACGAAATTACGAGAATTGTCCATCTTCGGGACAGTCTGATGCAAATTGTCGGTGATGCCCGGTATGAAATCGAACCGGTAACATTCGGACAATCCGAAGTTCAATCGGCACTTCTGGATGCTTCGGATTCCTGCGGCCTGGCTTTGCTCAATTTCCGTAATCTGAACCGGATTGACGGTCTGAAATTCACCTTGCAGGAAGATCTTCTCCGAAAGTTTGAACCGATCTTCGTTCTTGCCGCTGAAGGAACATTCCAGCCCGTTCCCTCCGGAGGGAGTGAATTGACTCTTCCCCGGGCACGCTCTTCCTCGCTGCTTCTGTGCAGCAAAACGGGAAAACTCTCCCTGCCGGCATTGAATTTTGTATTTCCGCATCAGACTCCGCAGGGAATGTTCTACGAACTGCAAACCTTGAATCCGACAAAGGCAGAGCAGAACATTACCATGAGAATTCTGGATGGAGCCAACAGGGAAGAACTCAGCAGGGAAATCTTCAGGGTTCCCGCCCGCGGGCAGATCGTGAAACATATCCAATCTCCGGTAAAGGGAGATTTCACAAGGCGGCTGATTTTTGAGTTTTCCGCAAACGGGAAAAAAATTCAGGAAATACGCAGAACCTATGATCCGTTTTTCCATGACCCGTCATTTGAACAATCACCCAACCGTTTTTCAGGTATGGCGCGAAACGGCAGGCATTCCCTGAAACTGGACGCACAGAAACAGTATGAACCATTTATCACACTGCCCCCGGAACAGAATGTCACGGTCAGCGTATTTATGAAAAAAGATCCCGAATGTACAGAATACGGGAAAGTGAAACTCTATAACCATCAGGAACGGAAAATTTACCTGACGCTCCGTCCGGCCGCCCTTGGCGACAGGAACGGATGGGTAAAACTTTCAGGGACATTCCGGAATGAGAAGGATTCTCATATCCGGATCGGTTTCAGTAATCCGAATCAGAAAGGAGCACTTTACTTTGATCAGCTCGAAGTGAAGTTCCCATGAAAAATCAAGTTCAGGCCTTTCCGCTTCCCGCCGCCCGTCTGGAGTCTTGCAGAATCGCGGGCGGAAAACTGATCATGGCGACGGATGAAGTGGTTCCAGTTCAACCGGGAGTCATTGTGACAGGTGCGGATGCGGCAGCCTTTCTGATTTTCAGCGAGGCTTCCCGCAGCCGTACCGGAACCGGAGGGAAACTGGAAATCAATCAGACTTATTCCGGCGGTGAATCCTCCGATTACACCTGGCATGTCTCGGAAGATGGTTTTGCCGCCTTTGATCATCTGGAATACGGCAGGTTTCCCGTCTGGGCGCCGGAAGCGTCTCCCTGCCATATCTGGCTGGAGGTTTGCATCCCAAAACGCGGGAACTGGAATTTTTATGCTTCATTAAACAACGCCCCCACAGCAGAACAAATGATACAGGGGGCGGAACCGCAGAAATGGTTCTGGTTCCGGCTTACAGGGGATTTCTGCCTGAAAGCCGGCTACAACCAGCTTGACTTGTCCATGGTTCTCGGGGGAAAACAGATTCGCAGAATTGTATTTCTGACAGACGGATCGGATTTTCCACCTTCCAATCTGAAGATTTCGCGCCGTGCTTGTAACTTCGCCTGTTTCTATTCGGAAACATTAAATTGGAACAATGTTTTTTTGCCGCTTGCCCTGGAACTGCCGTATTTTACGGAAGGGACTACTGATCAGGTTCGTTTTTTTGCAGTTTATAATAATCGTAAGCAACAGCTTCCTGTAACGGAAAAAGACCACAGGCTTTACTGTGCGCTGGATTCGTTTTTCGCCGCATCCGATATTCCCGATGGAAAAGTTTTTTTCATCATAGAGCTCCACAGATATGGAAAACAACCCGTATTCGGGCTGCCGCAGCTGCTGTGCCGCGAAATGGCGCTCCATAGGGACAGGTTCATTTCCGACGGCGCGGCGGTCTGCTGGGATGCCGTCCGGCTGAACTTCTGCGAAGGAGGCATAGATGGGAAAGATCAGTTGCTGTCGCCGTGGAATTCCCTGCCGCTTTTTGAGCTGGAGACCTCGGAGGGGCAGGTGACTTCCGACGATGCGGAATGCCGCAGGGTTCATTCCGATTCCCGTGGTTTTCTGCTGGAATTTCGCTGGGAAACACTGCCGGGAATATTGATAAAAACCCGGTTTTCAGTATTGAATGATGGATTGTATTCCTTGAAATACTTAATAACAAACGACTCGCGCCATATTTTTCTGGATTCCATCCGCACTCTGCAATTTTCAGGATTGGGGACAGAATGGAAAAACAGTGAGTTGCTGTTTCCGAAATATGAACCGGTATTGGTTCCAAATCCCGCGACTCGCGGCAATCAGGAGGAAATCTATCCGCGCGGCGCATTCTGCTATTGCGATTTCTCCAATGGTGAAGAGGGGTTGTTTCTTGCGGCACCCGATGCGGAACTGTATTTAACTCGCTTCCGCTGTATTCCGTCCATAACCAGGGATTCCGTAACTCTCAGTGTGGAAAAACTGCATCGGGTGTGTCCGGGAAAACAGGCTGCCTTCACCTTTTATTTTGCCCTGCATCGCGGAGACTGGCACAAGGCTGCCGTTCTTTACAGGAAAATCTTTGACGCAATCTTTTCACCGGATGTCCATTATCCGGCATGGGCCATCGAAAGTAACGGATATTATACGGCGTCTCTTGCCTCCGTTGAGGCGGATCTCCCGGAAATACAGCCTCCCTCATACGAAAAAGTTGCACAAAACCATGTAGACAGAGCCTGGTATCTGGGAATGGAACATATTCAGATGTGGGGACAGGCTGCCATGGATCATAACTGTCCAACCTTTTATCTGCCTGATCCGCAGCGTGGCGGGGAAAAGGCGTTTCTGGAGATGTTGAAACTGTTTGAACGCTATCAAATGCGGTTCGGCTCCTACTTTCATTCCAGCGCGTATTCCCCCTTCTATGCGCAGGCTGACTGGATACGCGGAGTTTCCCGGAGGGAAATCCTTGAGGACGGGGTTCTGCTGGACCGCCGGCAATTTCTGCGAGGACTGGACTATCGTTCTTCCGACATGGAAGCTCCGCCCCCTTTGCCGGAGGAAACAATGGAAGAAATCCGCCGGGGCAAAGCCGTCATTCCAAGGCAATATCCCCGTATGTCCAGCTTCAGTTCGGAATTTCAGGATTACATCCGTTATTGGATTCGCCGTTATGTCGGGCGTTATCGCCATTCCGTCATCTATCACGATCAGCTGGGAAATGCACCGCAGCGCCCGGAATACAACCATTTTCTGGGGATTGAAGGCGCAGGCGACGGTGGCGGTGCAATGCTTAGTTTTCTTGTTTCCCTGTACCGGGAATTTTCCGAAGGACATCCGGATTTCCTTCAGATACAGGAAGCTGTGACAGATGCACTCGCTCGCTATGCCATGCCGATGACATCCGGGTTCCAGCACAATATCGAAACTTATCGTTACACTTTCCCAGAACATCAGATCTATTTCGGACACAGCAACGGCTGCTGGAAAGACCGCATGGTTTATCCGACGCTGCAGCGCGCTTTTCTGGAGGGGTTGAAATTCGATATCCTCCGCATTCAGGAGGATGCCGCGCGCCTGGTCCGTTTCAGGGATTCCCTGAAACACTTCTTCTTCCATGCCCGTTATACCCACCATGACGGAGTCAGACTTGCCGCCGCCTCAGGAGAGTTTCGTGCATTCTACCGGAATTCTCCCGGGGAACATTATCTGCTGGTGACACTCTGCAATCTGCCGGAAGGAGGAACCCTTGCTCTTCTGCCGGAATATCGCGTGTGCAACTGGAGACAGATTACTTTTCTTGATGAAAATGGAAAAGTGAAAATCTGCTCCTGTTCCCCGGATGGGGAGATCACTGTTCCTGCGACTCGAAGTGGAGTTCTCTTTCTGGCAGACAGGCTGTTGCCGGGACAGGATTTTTTCTGCAGCTTTGAACCGGACGGCAAGGAAGGAAACATGTGTTTGCAGATTATGCCCCTTCTTCCCGATTGCAAAAAAACTGAATTTCAAATTAAACATGAACTGGGGAAACTTCCTCGGGAAAAAGTCTCTTTTGCAAACGGTATATTCCGCAGAATCTTCTGCTTCGGTTCCCTGCAGAACCTGCATTTGGAACTCTTTGTCGGTTCAAAATTCGCCTTGCGCAGATTGTCGGGCTCCATTCATGGTACATATTACGGCTATCCGTTTAACCGCAAAAACCTGAGAATGCACTTTCACAAGATTCCGGAGCAGGAACGCCGGAGAATATTGAATACGGAATATTAATC
>DXVA01000241.1 GCA_019408975.1 Lentisphaeria bacterium
GTGGAATCCAGTCCGCCGGAGATGCCGATCACGGCTTTTTTCGCATGGGTATGCTCTATTCTTTTGGCGAGTCCCGCCGACTGAATTGCAAAGATTTCCCGACAGCGTTCGTCCCGCGCCGCATCGGAAGACGGAACGAAGGGGAGACGCGGCACCTTACGCTCAATTTCTTTGAGTTCCGGAACGGGCGCCGGTTCCAGTTTCAGAATCCGGTAGTCTGTGTGGGGATTCATCTCCGCGCTGTTTGCGAAGGGGCTGTCCGAGAGACGCGCTCCCTGAATCCGGGCAAGATCGAAATCTGTAACATAGAGCGCGTCCTCTCTTGAAAAACGTTCGGAGTCCAGCAGAACCGTTCCATTTTCCGCCGCGATGCTGTGCCCGCCGCAGACCGTGTCCATCGTGGACTCGCTGACTCCGGCGGAGACGTAGGCATAAGCGGCGACACAGCGTGCGCTTTGTCCCCGCACCAGTTCGCGCCGGTAATCCGCTTTCCCGACCAGTTCATTGCTCGCGGAAGGATTCAGAATCAGGGTCGCTCCGTTCAGGGCAAGATAAGAACTAGGCGGAACCGTGCTCCACATGTCCTCGCAGATTTCAATGCCGAATACCAGTTCGCTTCCGGAATGGAAAATCAGATCCGTCCCAAACGGGATTTCCGTCTGTCCGGCAAAGTCTGCGGTTGCGTTTCTGATTCCGTACCCGGACGAGAAATAACGTTTTTCATAAAATTCCCGATAGTTCGGCAGGTTTGTTTTCGGGACGATTCCGCAGAGTCTGCCGTGCTGGATCACGACCGCCGCGTTGAACAGGCGGTTCTGCCGCCGGACAGGAGTGCCGACAATGAAAACGGACGGAAGCGATGCGCTTTTTTCCGCGATCCGCGCAACCGCATGTTCCGCCGCATTCAGCAGCGTTTCATTGTGGAACAGATCGCCGCAGGAATAGGCGGTGACGGCGAGTTCAGGAAAAAGAACGATGGACGCGGAACGTGCCGCCGCCTTTTCCGCAAGTTCGAGAATCCGTGCGGTATTGAACTCAGCATCCGCCACTTTCACGACGGGAGAACAAGTTGCAACCCTGTAAAAACCGAACATGAAAAGCTCCCGTTTTCGGGTTTATTTTCCGACGACGGAACGGATGACGTTCCCGATTTTTTCGATTGTCGCATCGTCAAGATAGGCGTGCATCGGAAGGGCGAAAACAGTTCCCGCGACCTTTTCGGCTTCCGGCATGTCGCCTTTTTTGTAACCGAGATATTCCATTGCTTTCAGGAGATGCATCGGAATCGGATAGTAACGGGCGGATGGAATATCGTTTTTGCGCAGGGCATCCTGAATCGCGGCATAATCGGGCGAAAGCACGCAGAACTGCGCCCAGACCGAAAGATTGCCTTCCGGCACATAAGGAAGCGTCAGGAACCCGTCCAGCGCCTGCCTGTATTTTGCTACGACTTTCTGGCGCAACTCGATCTCCTCTTCGTAAATCTTGAACTTTTCCAGCAGAACCGCCGCCTGAATCGTGTCAAGGCGCGCATTCAGCCCGATACAGACATTGTCGTATTTATCGCCGCCTCTGCCGTGGACAAGTATCGAGAACATTCTGTCGTAGAGTTCCTTGTCGTCAGTGAAAACCGCGCCGCCGTCGCCGTAGCATCCGAGCGGTTTCGCGGGGAAGAAGCTGGTGCATCCGATCTTGCCGAGGGAGGGGACGCGGCGCCCTTTGTAAAGCGCGCCCATCGCCTGTGCGCCGTCTTCTATGACCGGCATTCCGAACTCGTCGGCGATCTTCTGTATTTCATCATAATCGGCGGGCTGTCCGAAGATATCGACCGTGACGATTGCTTTGAGGTTGAGTTTGCCCTCCTTCTTGACTTTCAGGATTGCTTCACGGAGTTTGGCGGGATCGATGTTGTAGGTTTTGGGGTCAATATCCGCAAAAACGGGTGTTGCGCCGGTCAGCGCGATCATTTCAACGGTGGCGAAGAATGTGAACGGAGTCGTGAAAACCGCATCTCCCTTTTTGAAATCCATCGCCATCATCGCCATCAGCAGTGCATCGGTTCCGCTGGAGCAGCCGAGACAGTATTTTGTTCCTGCGAAGTCCGCGAGTTTCTTTTCCAGTTCCGCGACTTCCGGGCCGAGAATATATTGACCGTGCATCAGGACTTTCTTGATTGCCTGGTCGACGTCTTTTTCAATGCGGGAATACTGTTTCTTGAGATCGATAAATGGAATCATGCTGCACTCACACCGTTATAAATTTAATGTTAAAATCATAATGAAATAAAATACCACGAAATTGCCGTAATTCAAGCAGAAAGCGAAATTTATACTTCACGCGGTACATATTGACTGTTGAGTTGCCGGCAGGTCTGGAAACAGCTGATAGACAAAATCATAACGTCAATATTTTGTCCATCAGCTTCTCTCTATGCCCTTACGGCTGGAACTTTCGCAGGCGAAGCGCATTCAGAACCACTGAAACGGAACTGAACGCCATGGCAAGAGCTCCGAAAATCGGGTTCAGGCTCCAGCCGAGGAGCGTGACGAATGCACCCGCCGCGAGAGGAATGCAGATCACGTTGTAGATGAAAGCCCAGAACAGGTTTTCCTTGATGATGCGCATTGTGGCGCGGCTCAGCGCAATCGCCGCCGGGACTTCGCGCAGATCGCTTTGCATCAGGACAATGTCCGCGGACTCGATGGCGATATCCGTGCCGGAGCCGATTGCGATTCCCGTGTCCGCCTGAGCCAGGGCAGGGGCGTCGTTGATGCCGTCGCCGACCATTGCCGTGCGTTCTCCCTTCTGCTGAATCTGCTGAATGACTTCAGCCTTTGCATTGGGCAGGAGTTCCGCGTGGAATTCATCAATTTTGAGTGAACGTGCGATGGATGCCGCGACAGCCTTGTGATCGCCGGTCAGCATGACCACTTTCACGCCGAGTTTATGCAGCCCGGCGATCGCTTCCTCCGTGGATGGCTTGATGCGGTCCGCAATACGGAGCACCCCGATCAGTTTGTCGTCATACGCGGCAAGAATCATGGAGTCGCTGCCGGAGGTGTCCACGGAGCTGATGTCGATTTTATGCGTCTGCATGAAGGACATGTTGCCGAGGATGAATTCCTTCCCGTGAATCCGGCAGAAGACGCCGTGTCCGGGAAGCGCCTTGAAGTCGCTGACTTCGGAAAGCGTCAGGCTGCGTTCCTTTGCGGCACGGACAACCGCGTCCGCCAGAGGATGTTCCGAATTCTGCTCGGCGGCAGCCGCCATTGCGAGTAGCTGATTTTCCGTGAACGGCGTATTTTTAGCCAGAATGATGCCGGAAAGATCAGGCCGCCCCTCCGTAATGGTTCCGGTCTTGTCAAGAACCACGGTCGTTGTTTTGCCGGCGGTTTCCAGCGCTTTCCCGCTTTTGATGAGAATGCCCAGCTTTGCGCCGCGCCCGATTCCGACGATCAGCGCAATGGGAGTCGCCAGCCCGAGCGCACAGGGACATGCGATCACCAGGACAGCAAGAGCGAAGCTCAGCGAATGGGCGAATGTCTCCCCGGCTCCGAAAAACCAGATGGAGAATGTTGCCGCCGCGATGAGGATGACGCCCCAGACGAAGAATCCCGATATGATGTCCGCCATGCGCGCGATCGGCGGACGGGACCCCTGTGCGTTCTGAACCATGGCGATGATTTTGGCTATGACCGTGTCATCTCCGGCATGTGTTACGCGGAAGATGAAAGAGCCGTTTTTATTCATGGAGCCGCCGGTCACGCTGGAACCGGAGGTTTTTTCCACAGGCATGCTCTCGCCGGTCAGCATAGATTCGTCAATGGTCGAGGTGCCTTCTTCCACAACGCCGTCCGCCGGAACCCGCTCGCCGGGCTTGACGCGGACACGGTCATTGGGTTTGAGCTGGTTTACCGGAATGATGACCTCTCGGTCATCCACCATCAGATGAGCGGTTTCCGGCGCGAGCTTCATCAGTTCGCGGATGGCTCCCGACGCCTTGCCTCGGGACCGCGCTTCCAGAAATTTGCCGAGCATGATCAGGGCAATGATCATGCCTGCCGTATCGAAATAGAGGTGAACGCAGTCGCCTTTCGCCATCAGGTAGATACTGTAAACGATCGCCGCGCTGGTTCCGAGCGCGATGAGCGAGTCCATATTCGGTGACAGTTTTGCCAGCGTCTTGAAGCCGTAAAGGTAAAATGTATAGCCCGCCAGCACGACCGGAATCAGGAGTGCGATCTGGACAAACGCATTTGCTGTCGGTGAAATATGAAAATAAGGCAGCCCGATCATTTCGCTCATTGCCGCGTAAAACAGCAGGATGGAGAATACGAGCGCCGTCAGGAAACGCAGAAAATAGCGGAATCCCGCCTCGTCGTCTTCCGGTTCCGGTTTTTTATCCTCGATGAGCTGTGCGTTGTAGCCGTTGTCCCTGACCGTTTCGCTGATCATTGCGGGCGTGACTTCGTCATCCGCATTGAGCGTCATGGTCTTGGTGGCAATATTGACATAGACATTGGAAACACCGTCCATTTTTTTGACGGCCCGTTCGACGGATGCAGCGCAGGATGCGCAGTGCATACCCAATACAAGAAATCTTAATTTCTTCATAAATCACACTATCCCTTCCCCCTTGAGATTGTTTCTGAAAGTAGCGGAATATACCATCTTTTCCGCAAAAAGGCAAACCGTTCTTCAAAATAATTCGCCCTTTCTATTTTTCCGCTGGGGATATCCCAGCAGCAGGTGATGTCAGGATTCCGGCGGAATTGTTCCCGAACGATCTCTGCTCTCCGCAACATGTTGAAACGGCATTTGAATTTTCAACTTTGCAGTGAGCCTGGTGCGGGGAAGTTTTTTCAGATGCCTTGATACTTTGCCGGGGGAGCCGCCGATTTCAATAAAAATGGTAATCCCATAGATGGAACATCAATTCACGGACGGCATTCATTGATTCTTTTCGGGCTTCATGCCCCGACCCTCGGGGCGGCTTTGAAGCGAAAGAACGTGTGGGCATTCTTCCGGAGTCTTGTCGTGGTCCGGCGGCTCTCGAAGTTTCGCTTCTCCTCCTTGAGCAGCTGGACCGCAGCAGGTCAATGCCCTGCACCATACGATTTCGGGCTTTTGTCATTAGTTTGGTTTTTCGATGCTTCACTGCCTGCCGCGGGGTAGTTCATTCATGAAGAAATCTTTTGTCCCGCTGATCAGTTCCGTCCCCTGCAAGCGCAAACGGGCATCAAACTCCGCCCAGACTGCAAGGGAATATATTTTATTGTTTCTGCCGCCTCTGACTGTGTGGCGGAGTATTTTCTGCGGGGTTGTCTTCAGGGAATTCTTTTCCGTCCATTCAGCGGCTTTGTGAATCAGTTTTCCATTTTCATCAAAACACCAGATACCGAAGCCTCCGGCATGCGTTCCGTAATATGTGACGGTTACACTCTTGCCGGCAGGTACTTCAAAATAGAAACGGGTGATTCCATTGCGTGCCAGGAAAACCGATCGTTCGCTGCAGTATCCTGCATGGATCAACTCTTCCGACGGCACCACATTCCAGTCGGCATTGGAGTAATCCGCAATTTCAACAGTAAATTCATCTCCTGCGTTTCCTTTCAAGGGGATTTTGAAGAGAAACGCATCTTGTCCGCAGTCGAATTTCTGTTCATGCAGCATTGTTTCGTTCTGATAAATCCGGATGCGGGAATCAAACTGTGCTTTTTTGGGCACGGGCCAGATCCAGCGTTGCAGGGCAAGTGTCGCATTTTCCTTTTTCAACCGGATTCTGAATCGTCCCGGGTTTGGCGCACGCCAGTGCCAGATGGGATTTTCGTGCAGCACATGTTTCATCAAATTCAAATCACTGAAGTCATGGTTTACCGCGGGTTTCTTTTCCCGGAGACATTGCAGATAATCTGCAAGAAAAGTCATGTATTCTCCCAGAAATTTTCCGCTGAACCCGGGGGAACGCAGGAACATGGCGTTCATGGCGCGTTCTGCCGCTGTGAACATTTCTTCATCTTCCAGAATTACGGCCGCCTCCGCCAGTGCCGGAGCGATTGTGGTATTCATATACGTGACAGCATAATTCAGCTTGCGTCCGTCATATGCCAGATCGTAGACAAAGCCGCAGCCGTCGGCAGGTTCGAATGCCCGGAGAACTTCCTGTGCGATCTGCCGGATTACCGGTTTTACCGTTTCATCATTGACCAGCCGGTAATATTCGCAGAGTCCTTTCAAGCCGACGGCAGTAATGAACATCGTATAGCATGGAATTTTTTCACCGCGCGCTTTTACCAGGCGCGGATTGAGCAATGCCCATGCTTTTCCCCGAGACTCTTTACAGGCATCCACGGATTTTTCCGCCAGTTCCCTGATTGCCTTCAAGTAGACTGGGTCCAGAGTTGTTTCATATATTTTGATTAATGCGCGAAGCGCCCAGGCACATTCCCGGGGTGCCTGCGGATTTTTCCCGAATTTGAAATTGGGCGCCATCGCCAGGGCAATATGATCTCCGTAAAGCCGGACGACATCCATGACCTGTGCCTCCCCGCAGAGATGCCAGGCGTTCAGCATACCGTAACTCCATGTATGGCCGTTGGCGGCGGACTGGTAATATCCGTAGGGAAAACTCCACACCTTGTAACGTCCGGAATGCCCGGCACCGTGATTCAGGTTTGCGCCCACATAGTAGGGATCAGGATATGCCAGGACGGAGTCTGAATTTGCCTGGTGGCGCGCTGCCGCCAGCGCATGACGGAACAGGCGTCTGTCGCCCGTGCGGAGAAAAGTCATGAAAAGTCCGTGAGCCATATCA
>DXVA01000242.1:0-5990 GCA_019408975.1 Lentisphaeria bacterium
AGCGCATAACATATCGATTATTATGCGCCGTGATCCAAATTCATGCACTGGAATATCATTTCTATATTATAATTAAAAACCAAGAAAAAACAATACCCTGATTTGAAAAAATCGAAAAAAAATCTGTCAAAGGCGATTGAACGACAAAAAATCTTCATTTACTGATGTTCATGATATGATGCTCCTGAAAGGACTCGGAAGGACCGTTAACTTATCCGAACCTCGCGATCTGCTTAGTGGATAGTGGTCAGTGGTCAGTGGTCAGTGGTCAGTGGTTAGTGGTTAGTAGTTAGTAGTTAGTAGTTAGTGGTCAGTAGTGGAAAGGGTTACACCCTTTAGCCCACTTTTACAGCCCGCAATCTCGCAATCTCGCAATCTCGCTATCTCGCAACTTCGCAATCTCGCAATCTCGCTATCTCGCAATCTCGCAATCTCGCAACTTCGCTATCTCGCTATCTCGCTATCTAAAAAAAAACTCGCTCCCCGAATAACGGACAGAATCTGAGCAAGGACGCAAATTTGGAGGAAATACGGTTCGCAGCCAAATTGACCCTGTCCGTTATTCGGGGAGCGAGGTGAAAAAAAATCAGTATCTTCTCTTGCTCACACAAGATCAGTGTTACTCTCCTTTTCCCAAAAGTCCATTATCATGGTTTGAGGGATATCTTCCGTCTGAGTTTATGAAAGTGCCTCCCCCTTTACTGGCTGCGTCATCAGCTTTGGCAATAGATGTTCCATTGTTAGGAGAACCATAATATTTGATCTCAGTCATCCAAGTAGCCCCAACGGCACCACGGGCAGAACCGTCAACAAACAGAATGTTTCCATATTTCTCATGGTTGGATTTTGCGCTACTGTCACCAAGAGCACCGACATCGAATGCCAAGCCGCTGTCCGGATTGTCATTTTCATTCATGGTTCCAATATAGGCATAAGCAAAGTTGGCATTTGTTCCGTTTGCAAAAAAACGCTCATTGATAGTTCCACTTTCCTTATCTCCCCATGCCTCCAGCCCAACTTCGGGTTCTTCATCCTCAGAACCACTCTTGGAATTTGTGGCAGGAGAAACAGTGGAAGATGAGCAAACATAAACCTTGAAGTCTGTTAAATAATTTGTTGCAACAAGACGGGAAAGAGATCGCCCGTTGTGGTAAAAATTAGCAGTTCCTTTATACGTCGGGAACTGTTCGCCATAGTCGCCGGAATACATCTTTGCGGCAAGGCCGATCTGTTTCAGGTTGCTTGTGCAGGCAATACGGCGCGCTTTCTCACGTGCCGAGTTCAAAGCGGGGAGCAGCATTCCTGCCAGAATCGCGATGATCGCAATCACGACGAGGAGCTCGATAAGGGTGAAACCCTGTTCTTTCTTGAATTTCATTTTTTCCTCCATATGTTTTGTTTCTCTGATTCCGGGACTGCCCGAATCGTTTTTAAAAAAATCCGAATTTTCTGTTTTTCCTGTAAATACAACCCTCCTTTACATCATTTCCTATTGTCAGCTCTGATCCGAAATTCACAATCTGAAAAATCCGGGAGAATATGAGAAGAAAAATTACGGAAGCCGCGTCGCATAATAACTACTATGTTATGCGCTCAGGTTCAAAATATCGAATAAAAAGGAGAATATCCGGAAAAAAACAGCGAAGAAAGATTCAGAAGAAAAAGGCGATATAATGAGTTCAAAAACACGATATCTTTACACAAAAAAAGCGCATAACATAGTAGTTATTATGCGCCGTTATACAAATTCATGCAATACCGCTATCCATACTATATATTATAATTAAGAAGCTGAAAAAAACAATAGCCTGAAACAAAAAAATCGGAAAAAAATTAAAAAAAGCATTGCAATGCGTCCGCCGAACGATCGGAACAAGACAACAGCGCGACAAGCAGAAAGCATAAGCCGGAGGTGAACTGCTTCGATACAAGACCGGCGGAATATCGAGAGATTCCTCCTGCGCCGACCGGCTTATTCAACTGGACCGAAGCAGGACTGAAAGTCCTGCACGAAGCATTTTTGCGATGCAGAGATCACGGTATTAACATGGATTTTTTTTATAAATTAAAAAGATCAGTGGTTTTTCTCTCCTGAATGCGTATATTAATCTGCTTCATTTCAACCAGGGAGTAAAAAGTGCCGCAGTTAAAAAGGTTTTCGGATCATTTCATCCCGAATTCGGGAGCAGTTCCGTTTTTCTCCAGTATCCTTGTCTGGGGAATCGGGGCAGGATGCTTTACAGCAGTATTGAACAACTATCTGGCGGATATCCGCGGAGTCGATGAGTTCCAGCGCGGACTGCTGGAGTTCTTCCGCGAAATGCCCGGACTGCTTCTCGTCTTCATTCTGGCGCTGATGCACAAAAAGGCGGAGTGGAAGATTCTGCGGATCGGCACACTGATTTCTCTTGCCGGGGTTGCGGGGCTCCTGCTCTCGCCGGACAAGGCGGTCATCACGCTCCTGATCATGATCTGGAGCACCGGCGAGCATATTCTGCTGCCGGTGCGAAGCACAATTGCAATGCATATTGCAAAAACCGGGCAGGTCGGAGAATCGCTGGGATTCACGACCGGCGCCATGAATGCCGGAAACGTGATCGGAAGCGCGACTGTCGCCGCGATTTTTTTTGCAGGGTTCGGCTGGTTCGGCATCACGGACAAGGTTATCCTCTACAATATCGTATGGGTTCTGATCTGCCTGCTTCTGCTTGTAAGTTTTCTTTGCACCCTGTTCTGTAAAATTGATGTAAAAGACGTCAAAAGACCGCGTCTTTATTATAACCGGAAATACGGCAAATTTTACGTTCTGGAGCTCTTTTACGGAGCCAGAAAACAGATTTTCATCACCTTTGCACCGTATGTGCTGATCCTGAATTACGGAATGGACACAACAACCATGGCGCTGCTTGTCGGCACCTGTGCACTTGCCAATATCTTCTGCGCCCCCCTGATCGGAAAGCTGACGGACCGAATCGGATACCGGAACATCATGATTTTCGACACGGTCATTCTGTTTTTCGTCTGCATTACATACGGTTACGCAAACCGGATGTTTACATATTCCGTCGCCTATGCCGTGGTCTGCGTCAACTTCCTGCTGGACGCAGTCATCAGCACCACAGCCATGGCGACCAGCATGTATGTCCGCGACATTTCCGACTCCACGGAAGAAGTCACTGCAACCCTGACCACGGGAATTTCGATCAATCACCTGATCAGCATTCTTGCTGCGCTCGCGGGCGGCTGGATCTGGCAGAAATTCGGAGTCGGCGTGCTGTTCGGCTTTTCCGCAGTCATGGCGCTGGCAAACAGCGCATTCGCAATGCTCATACCCAGAAAACAGTCAACCTGACCCATCACAGGAGAAACGGCGATATGTTTGAAGAATTACATGATTTTCTGAAGAAGACTCCCCATGCGGGACACAGCCCGGAAACCGTCCATGCCGGGGAAATACTCCGGCTCCGCAATCACAAGAACCGCCAGCCGTGCCGGGAAGGCGGATGTGCGGCAGTGACAATCGAAAAGAATTCGTTCTGCGTCCATGCGCTTTTTCACGACAGCGACATCTTCAACACCGCAAAAATCAACAATGAACGGACCTGGACAACCGGCGACGTCTGCGAGTTTTTCATCCAGCCCGCCGGACAGGACGATTATTTCGAGTTTCATGTCACGCCGGAAGGCATTACCCTGCAACTGCATCTGCCGCCGGTCTCCGAAATGGGCAGCATCCCGTTTGAAAAACAGATTTTCGAATCCGGCATGACGCACCGTGTGCAGGTCCGCCGGGAGGAAAATTACTGGTATGCCGAAATGAATATTCCCTTTGCAGGAATGCGGATCACGGAAAAAAGTGCATGGGGAAGCCGCTTCGCAGTCTGCCGTTACAATTATTCACACGGACAGGAAAAACCGGAAATGTCGTCCACCGCATATTTTCCGGAGACAGGATTCCACAATCCCTCCTGCTGGCATCAGCTGATTCCGTAAATCGTCAGCGCAGGCGGTGGTAGACGCCGCCCTCTTTGCGGACTTTGCGCAGAAGCTCAAGCCCGATCAGGGTGGATATGACCTCGGATGCGGAAATTCCGGTCGCGGCGGAAATATCGTCAACCGACGCATCACCTTTCGCCAGGAACTCCGCAATCTTCGCCGCCTCCGTCGAAAGCGACGCATCAGCCTGTTCCTCGAAAAACTGTTCCGCGGCGCTCTCCTCACGCAATATGTTTTCGCTGCGCGAAAAGCCCGGCAGAAAATCAAACTCCTCCAGGATATGATCGAAGTTTTCCACAAGAATCGCATTCTGGCGGATCAGTTTGTTGCATCCCGCCGCCTGCGGATTGTCCGCCTGCCCCGGAACAGCGAATATCATGCGTCCCTGTTCGCAGGCGAAAGACGCCGTAATCAGAGACCCGCTGTTCAGTCCCGCCTCCACCACCAGCGTAGCCTTGGAAATGCCGGAAATGATCCGGTTGCGCATCGGGAACGAATGGCGCGTGGGAGAAAACTCCATCGGGAACTCGCTGATGACCGCGCCATGCTGTGCGATATCGCGTGCAAGCGGCACATGTTCCTGCGGCTGAATCCGCGCCAGCCCGCCGCCGAGCACGCTCACGGAAAGCCCTCCGGCGTTCAGCGCGGCACGGTGTGCAACGGCATCCACACCGTAAGCCAGCCCCGAAACGACGGTGAATCCGGCAAAGGCGGCGGCTTCGGAAAGGTGCTGCGCCATGCGCTGGCCGTACTGCGTCATGTTGCGCGTGCCGACCACGGCAAGAGAGCGATAGGAAATCGTGTCCGGAATTTCACCGCGCACATAAAGACAGACCGGCGCATCGTGAATTGAGCCCAGAAGTTCGGGATAACTCTCCTCGCCGCGCGTGATGATGCGGACACCGCCGCGTTCGGCAAGGTCCAGCTCATGTTTCAGATCGACGTAACGTTCCCAGTGGGCAATCTTCTCCGCAAGGACAGGTCCGATTCCCTGAATCACCGCGAGATCGTGCTCCGGGCAGGCAAAGATTTCAGACGGCGTCCCGCACACCGAAAGAAGCGTCGCAAGACGCGCCGGCCCGATCCCGCTGAGCATATTCAAAACGATATAAGCCTCTCTGTCAATCATTTTCCGATCCGTTGATTGATTGCGTTCATGATCTTTTCCACCGGAACGTCCGTATAAATCCCCGCCTTGCCGATCTTCTCCGGCAGAATCAGTTTCAGCCTGCCTCCGGAATTTTTCTTGTCCGACCCCATCGCTTTGAAAATGGCTTCGGCGGAATACCCTGCGGGGACCTGCACAGGCAGAGCAAAAGCTTTCAGAAGCGCCTCCTGACGCGCCGCCGTTTCATTGGAAATGAGCCCCAGAGAGACGGCGAGTTCCGCGGCTATGCACATGCCGATTGCAACTCCCTCGCCGTGTTCTATGAGAGAATAGCCGGTCACAGACTCAATCGCGTGCCCGAACGTATGCCCGTAGTTCAGAATGGCGCGCAGGGACGATTCCTTTTCGTCTGCGGAAACCACCTGCGCTTTCAGGGCACAACAGCGGGAAATCGCCCCGGAAACCCGTTCCGCATCGGCAAGAGCCAGCAGGTCATAAGCATGTTTTTCCAGCGTATCGAACAGAGCTCCGTCCAGAATGACAGCGGTCTTGATCAGTTCGGCATAGCCGCAGGAAAGTTCGCGGGCAGACAGCGTTTTCAGAAAATCCGTATCAATCACGACCGCCTCCGGCTGGAAAAATGCGCCGATCAGGTTTTTCCCCTCCGGCAGATCCACCCCCGTCTTCCCGCCGACGGAAGAATCCACCATTGCCAGCAGGGTGGTCGGGAGCTGTATGAAACGTGTGCCGCGCATATAGATTGCAGCGGAAAATCCGGTCATGTCGCCGCAGACGCCGCCGCCGAGCGCGACGAACACGGACTTGCGGTCCAGTCCCGCCCTCACCCCTTCGCGGCAGATCGTTTCAATCGTGGAAAGCTGTTTGG
>DXVA01000242.1:6000-6787 GCA_019408975.1 Lentisphaeria bacterium
CTTCACCGGCGGGAAAAACACACGTATGAACGGAATGCGAAACCGCCGAAAGTTTTTCCGCCGCGCGTTCAAGATAAAGTTTTTCCAGATTGGAATCAGTCACGAGAAAAACGGAACGGCCTTTCAAATATCCGCCGAGCAGGGACTCCAGCTGCTCCAGCAGCCCGGCTCCGACGAAAATCGGATAGGAGCGCTCCGCCAGTTCCACATTCACAGTATTCATCGTTTTCTCCAAATTACTGGGGTTCGGCAACCTTGCAGCCCCATGAAATCACTCTGTTTCTGATAAATTCGACAATCTGCGCATGTTCCGCCTTGCCGGAAGCGGAAACCTGCATGATCGGCTCCCCGAACTCAAAATAAACCGGATTCTTCCGACGGATCGGACCGAGGTCCTTCACCAGTTTACCGTTTGCCAGAAAATCCGTGCGGAGCGCCATCGGGATGATCGGAGCGCCGGTATGCTTGGCAAGCTTGACGCCGATCGTATTGAACTGCGCCGGATCAAAAATCTCAGAGCGCGTGGACTGCGGGAAAATCACGATGCTTTTCCCTTCCGCAATTCTCTTTGCACCTTCGCTCATGACAGCCTTGAAATCATCGCGCGGGTTCCTGCGGTCCACGGGAATGCAGCCGAGCCGATGCATGATGTCTCCGAAATAAGGCACGTCCAGGAGGGAACGTTTGATTACGAAACAAAATTCCCGGCGCGGACGTATGAACGCATGCATCAGCGCGGTTTCCAGCAGGCTCATATGATTGCCGATGATCACCGCCGGTTCGGAAA
>DXVA01000243.1 GCA_019408975.1 Lentisphaeria bacterium
GCCGTGATATTCAAAAAGAAAAGAGCAATCTTTCGAAAAAAATAAGCGGTTCGGGAATCCGCCTGTTTCAGGATTTCAAATTTCAATTGCTACCATCATAAAGCCGTTCCTTTTTTCGGGATATGAAAATGCCGCATATCCGCCTTTTCCAGGGAAAGCAGTTTTGCTTTTTTACTGATTCCTCCCGCATATCCGGTTAAACTGCCGTTTGTCCCGACAACACGGTGACAGGGGACGATAATGGAGATTTCATTATGCCCGACCGCACCGCCTACTGCCTGTGCCGACATTCGCGGCAAACCTCTTTGAGCGGCGATCATCCGTGCGATTTCTCCGTAGGTCGTGGTAGAGCCGTAAGGAATTTTACGCAGGATTTCCCAGACAGCAAGCTGAAAAGGAGAGCCTGTCATATGAAGCGGCGGCATAAAATCCGGTTCGGAACCGGAGAAATAAATGTCAAGCCACCGCTTTGTTTCTCTGAAAAGGGGGAGGTCTTTTTCGACATGTTCCGGATCAAGGTTATCGGCAAAATATTTTTCTCCGTCAAACCAGAGCCCTGTCAGTCCGGTTTCATCGCCTGCCAGCAAAATTCCGCCGAGCGGCGACTGATAATGATTCGTGTATTGCATTCCGGGTGCTCCTTGTGATTCGAAAACAGCCTTGCGGGGGATTTCCTGCCAGCCGTGTTCCTGCGTGGAAATATTGGCTGCCGCAGGCGAAACCCCGATGCTGCGTATGTTGATTGCGTTGATTCTTTTTCCGGTGAATGCCGGGTCAGTTTCCTTTGTAAACCGGATAGCGGTATTTATCCTCCTCGGTGATCTGCCTCATCACACGGCATGGGACGCCGACAGCGACGACATTGTCCGGTATGGATCTTGAAACCACGCTGCCGGCACCGATGACGGAGTTGTCGCCGATGGTTACGCCGGCAAGGACAGTGGTCCCTGCACCGATCCAGACATTGTTGCCGACGGTGATCGGTTTGGCGATTTCAAGGCCGGCTTTGCGCTGTTCGGGGTCAATGGGATGTTCGGCGGTTGTAAAACAGCAGTTCGGAGCGATGAAGACATGATCGCCGAACGATACTTTCACTCCGTCGGTGATAATCAGGTTGTGGTTGGCATAAAAATAATCCCCGACAAAAATATTATATCCGTAATCGCACCAGAACGGCGGAGTGAAGATTACATTTTCTCCCATTTTTCCCAGCATTTCAGCCAGCATTTTCTGTTGAGTCTCCCGGTCGTTTGGATTCAACTGATTGTATTTGTAGCATTTGTCCTTGCATTTACGGATTTCCGCTTCAAATTCAGGATTGTAACATCCTTGAAACAGGCAGTTGACCGGAACTGTCGGTTTGTCTTTCATTGTTTTTTCTCCTGTATTGTATTGAAGTATTGAACTGGAACAGTATAATTGCAGATTCCGTTCTTTTCAAGTATGGGGGAAACATTTTTATGACATGATGCGCTGCAATATTCCCGGTGGCGTCAATCGGTTCACTGATGTTTTTTGTTGCCGTCGGCGGTGTAGAAATAACTCTGATTTGAGGTGACATCCGTCACAACCAGCGGAATATCCGAGCCTTGACCATCCGGCTGCCAGGTATAACGCCCGATCACCGGCTTTTCATCCGGAAGCGTATCAATTTCCTCCACTGATTTATATCCGTCATAGACGTATTGCAACGAATTCTGCGGAGCCCTGATGACCCCGGTCTGCTGAAAGACTTTCTTCTTGATTCTACGCCCCCATGCAGTCGTGTGAGAATGTCAATTTTGCAGTATCATTATACAGCTCAACGAGTCTGTTCTCACCGTTTCATCTGATGAAATCGAGCTCCAGTTTCATTGACACCGCCTTTTTTCTCACTTTTGATATAGTGCCAGCTTTCAAATAACAGGTTATGGCTCACTATATCATCGAAAAAGCCTTTTCCAAGCAAAAATGGGGATAAGTGGGGATATTTTTAATGTTTTTGAGTGTAAAAATGGCGGAGAGAGTTACTTTCGACCCCCCTGTGTCTGAAACCCCGTTTTAACCTCACAAAACTCAGAATTTGGCGAGTGAAATGAGTTTAAAAAACGCTTCACTCGGCAGGATTCTGACTCAGAATGGTTCTCCACCCTTTGACAGTAATATATCCCCCTTTTATTCATATTTCAAACTGAAATCCAGAAATCGCGGCAATATCCTCAAAACCGATGACCGTCCCGTCCTCCATGACCAGCGTCTTCTCCGGAACGGAAATATGCCGCACCCGCCCCGTGACGGTAACATACGCACCGCCAGATTTCCGGTCATCGGGAACGAAATATTCGATGGTCGCCTCCGGGCGATCCGGCAGATTGGCGATGAGCGCGGCAATACGGCGGTTCAGTTCTTCGGCCTCCTGCGCGTCCAGTTCGCGCCTTTCGGCGGTCAGCCGGGCGGTTTCCCCTACCGCCGCTTCGTAGCCCGTCAGCGCGGCAAACGGCGCAAACTGTGCAGCCCTGTCGTGCATGGACATCCGCTGGCGGGTCGGAGAAACGTGGTGTGGAAGATTTATGATGTCATCGTAGCGACTCATTTCTTTTTCCTCCACACAAGACTTTTCAGCAGCTCAATATACAAAACTAACGCCAGAATAATTCCAACGCCAATACGAAATGGTGTTCTGTTGTAAAATGACACGAATGACAAAGCTGTGCCGGTTGCAACTATGACAAGAACAGCAAGCGAAAGCAGGATTTTCTTGAGAACGCTCATGCCTTATGTCCTCCCACTTGCTGATTTCGGTCTTTGGCTGTCGCACCTTCCTGCAAGCTCATAGCTTTGAGTACGGCGTTTTTGCCAAACTGTTTTTTTATACTCAACAGAGCATCCTGAAGTCGGCGTTCTTTGACAAGCTCGGCATCTTCGGCCGCTTTCTGTTTTGCCAATGCCTCGTGATCAGCAAAGAGATCCGGTTGCTCCTGGACTTCTTCCGGAACATCGCCTTCGTTCAGAATGTGGTTCGCCCCGATGGCAATCTTCCGCACCAGCAGATTGGGATCGACCACCCGGTCAAAGAGCTGCATCATATGGTCAATGATGATTTTTGAAGAAGAGGTATGCCGAGGCAGATTGATTGAGCCGTGAGCATCCTTGGGAGCTTGCCTGCCGTAAGAGTCGTTCTTGATCGGGCCGGTGTACTTCTGCCGCCGTTCCGGATCTGTCAGGTTGAGGACATCATAAGCGATATTCAAAGTCAGCTGATCCGTCACGATCCGCTTTTCAACGAGGTCAAGGGCAAGGATGTCCGTCATTTCCATAGCGACCAACCGAGCTTTATCGTGTTCGTATGGGTCTTGCAGCACTTGACCGGAACTGACAGAACTGTTCTCCGGACGATAGGATTTGATGTCGGCAATGGTGCAAGGCTCCCAGCCCCAAGCGTGATCTATGAGCAGTTCCGCATTGATGCCGAACATCCGGTAAAGCAGATCTTCATTTTTGACCGACATCCGGGCGACATCGCCCATAGTGTACATCCCTGCGGCTTCCAGTTTGCTGGCATATCCTTTGCCGACTCTCCAAAAGTCTGTAAGCGGTCGGTGTGACCACATCTTTTCCCGGTAGGACTGCTCGTCCAGTTCGGCGATTCGGACGCCGTCCTTGTCTGCGGGAATGTGTTTCGCCACGATATCCATTGCGATTTTGGCGAGATACAGATTCGTGCCGATTCCCGCCGTGGCGGTGATTCCGGTATTGGCGAGCACCTCCCGGATCAGCTTCATCGTGAAATCATGGGCGGAGAGTTTGTAAAGTTTCAGATAAGAGGTCGCGTCGATGAACATCTCGTCGATGGAATAGACGTGGATGTCGTCCGGCGAGACGTATTTCAGGTAAATGCCGTAGATCTGCGAGCTGACCTCGATGTAACGGGCCATGCGCGGAACGGCAACCACATAGTCAAGTTCCAACGCAGGATTTGCTTGCAGTTCCGGAGCATTGGCAGACTTGCCCGAAAATTGCCTTCCGGGGGCTCTGTGGCGGCGTTCAGCGTTGACTGTCCGTACTCGTTGGATGACCTCAAACAACCGCGCTCTGCCGGGGATTCCGTGGGCTTTCAGCGAAGGGGAAACGGCAAGGCAGATCGTCTTTTCTGTCCGGCTCTCATCGGCAACGACAAGATTGGTGGTCATGGGATCAAGATTGCGATCCATGCACTCCACGGAGGCATAAAAGGACTTCAGGTCAATAGCTATGTATGTGCGGTCAGGCATCAGTCCTCATCTTTGCGATTTGCAGCGTTGATGATGCTTAAATTATAACTGTTACTGGTGCTTCTCATAACTTCGTTGCAAGGGAATCTATGTTCTCTTTCACGCAGTTCTGTGCTGTGAAGCTGATCAAGAAAGATATGGAGATGCCACGCTGAATAGTCTTGCAGCCCATAAAAATCAACAAACTTATTAAATTGTTTTACATAAGGGGTATAACGCTTTCCCCGGTAAAATTTTTCTCCTTGCAAAAAATGATCCAATCTTTCATACTCCCATAATGCAGGCTCAATCCAATGGGCAGGCAGATAGTGTTGCGGATAATGGAACGCACAATAAAATCGGGCAACGGAATCGTATTTATCATGTTTGGAACGAGACGAATCAGTTATTTTATCAACAATGGTTTTGACACCTCGTTGTAATTTTTTATCAAAATCCTTTTCAGAAAGAATTTTTTTAACAACACGGTCTTGGTTGACCCATTTGGAATTACCCATATAATCCAAGAGTGTTCCCACTTTCATGTTGATAATTTCTTTGGTTTTGTTTTCCGGGAAATGCTTAAACATTTCAAACAAAAACTTCTCATCCTCTGAACGTTTAGAATCAGAATAACTACGCACTCGGGTTATAATTTCTTCATGGGTAGGTGTTGGATAGAAAAATCTATTCCATTCATCTGTTCCAGGCTTTAATCTTGCAGGTACTATCATAAAACACCTCCGTGCTGATCCTTAAAGTTTTTCATCTTCTCACTCTGTTCTGCGGATGGCTGCGACTTCCCGTGTTCCCATTCAGAGACCTTTCTGGCAGTAACGCCGAAGATTTCTCCAAACTTCACCTGCGTGAGTTTCATCGCTTTACGCAGAGCGGCGATGTCTTCGGCACAAAGGGGCTTTTTAGGCTCGCTGACGGGCTTTGCTGGCAGTTCCGGGAAAGTGTCCCCCGGTCGGGCTTTCGCCCGTGGAGAGCCGTTTACAAGCGTTGCGGCAACATCACGGATCGCAGTCATTTGCCGGGGATAAAGTTCAATTTTTCGTTGCACAAGACCGGCGATTTCTTTACGGACCAGAATCTGCTGTTCTGCATCAAGTTTGCTTCCGGCAAAGGCGCAGTCGGCAAGCTCCTGCCGCCCGGTAACATGGATGTTCCAAGCAATCATTCCCATTTGCCAGACAATACTCCGTCCGGTAAGATCCGGACCTCTGGAGTCATCAATATATTCCGGCAAGACAGGTTCGCAAAGCTTTTCCAAAGCAATGGATAAGCGTTCCGTCAGCGACTGCTGATTATGGATCACCTGCTGTTTTTTTGCCTTGAGCTTCGCTTTCCGTTTCTGTTCTTTTGTCGGCTTTGCCATATTACCTGTTCTCCTCTCCGATGCCCATCTTCTCAATCAGGCAGTTCAGGCTTTTGTCGTGCTGGGACTGGCTGATCGCACCGGTGGCAAGGAACGTGTCGAGCAGTTCCTTCTGGCGGCGAAAAAGCTCCAGCTTCTTTTCAGCAGGGGATAATGATGACCATTTGTCTGAAATTGATGCGTTGCTTTTCTCGTTCATAGGAGACTCGCTATATCTTCCGGCAGTTGCCACATTCCGACATTGCCCCGGCAAGGGATCGATTCTTGTAGCATTTGGATATTGGTCAAATGCCACCACACAGAATACCCCTCGTTCCAAATTGGCGGTCCGGGCGTAAGGGATGCCTCGTAACCGCAGACTGCAATCAGATTCCCGCGCCAGCCGGAGACCTGTTCCCACAGCGGCAAGGCAGAGAACACTTCTGCGGGAAATACCTTGTTTGCCCATCCGATGAAATTGCCATACTCGGCAGCCGATGAAGATTTGGAGACTGTCATGCCGCATATGCCACGAGTCGGCGTTGGCATCGCGCTACGGTTTTCCCATTGCTTGATGCCTATCGCAATCATAACTGCCAAAGGAAGGCGTGTTGTAAAGGCAAGACGGATCATTTTCTCCTCTTCCATCGCCAGTCCTGCACCGAGATCGTGCTTTCAAGCTGTTCCTGTTTCGGTTGCGGCACGATGGAGAAGAAGTTCAGCCCGGTCGCCGCTTCCACGGCATCCACGGTCACGGCGAAATCCTGCAGCGGACGGTTGCTTCCGTCATTCGGCAGGATGAATGCAATCATCTTCTCCGGCGGAGTTCGATCATACACGATCTTGTAATAGTGTGTCGGCACGGTCACTTTGTTTCCGCCGATGGTGACGGTCTTTGTCTTGGGCAGGATCGGTCCGGTGACGATGTAGACATCGTGTTCAGTGATGGCGAAGTCCCGCACCTGCGCTTCAAGGTCTTTCCAGACACCGCGGTTGAATTTCGGACGCTGGGGACTCATGTTGCTCATGAAAAAACTGTCGGACATCGTGCGAACGGAGAAAGCCATATCGGCAGCCGGCGCTAGATGCCCCCGGTCGTAGCCGGATCGGCGATAGTCTGCAAGCGTTGCGCTGCCGGTGGGGATTTCCGGGTCTTCACGGAAATCA
>DXVA01000244.1:0-1256 GCA_019408975.1 Lentisphaeria bacterium
GATGCTTGCAGTTCTGGAACGCCCTCAGCTTTTCACCGGCGACGGCAAATTGGGCAAAGTCAATGCAAAAGAGCTTCTGGAAAAACAGTTGCTCACAGCAAAATCAGCCGGAACGGAACTCTTTTCCGAAAACCGCAGGGAAGGAACAGCCTCCGCTCTTGAAATGCGTTTGAAGCAACAACTGGGAATTACCAGAAACGATGGGATAAAACCCGCTTTCATCAAGTCGGAAAGATGGTTTGCGAAAGCCGCCGCTTCCGGCAGACTTCACAAAAAAGGAATCTGCTGTTTTGTGGAAAAAGATCCGGCTTCCGGCATAGAAAACTCCTTGAGAATGCCCGCAAATCATAATCAATGGGCACTTCAGATACGCGGACTTCCCTCTATGAAATGTAATCTTTATATGGAACTGCGCTGTGACGGCAAACAACCGGAAGGGGCAGCTGTTACAATCGGCATTTACAGTCTTTCTGCGCGGAAGGAAATCTTCCGGCGACAGATACCCGCAAAGGATATCGCCGGAGAAAAATACAAAATCGTAGAAGTGGGAGAAATTGATGCCGAAGCAGACTGTTTCCTCTATTGTGCTCCTGTGATCAACCGATCCGTAGACAATATCTGGCTCAAACGCTGCATTCTTGCTGAAAAATAATTTCCATTTTTCAGGAAAATGATTTTGAATCACCAAATATCATGTTTACTTTATAACAAAAAAGGATATAATATGAAACTTGCCCTTGATCTCAATCACTACTGCGGCAGAATCAAACCTCTGCACGGAGTCAACAACTGTCCGGTCAGATTCGGAGATGAAAAAATACCGGAATTCGAGGACGCAGGAATTCCATTCGTCAGGACTCACGATTCCGGCGGACCTTATGGACGCGGCATCCTGATCGACATACCCAATATCTTTCGCGACTTCGACGCAGACCCGGATGATCCCGCTTCTTACGACTTTGCATTTACAGACGTCTATCTGCGGAATCTCGTCAACTCCGGCTGTAAAATCTTCTACCGTCTGGGGATCACGATTGAAAATTTCTACGCAATCAAAGCATACCGGACCGCGCCGCCGAAAGATTTCAAAAAATGGGCGCGCATCTGCGAAGGCGTCATCCGTCACTACAACCACGGCTGGGCGGAGGGATTTCACTACGGGATCGAATACTGGGAAATCTGGAACGAACCAGAAAATCCGCCGATGTGGTCCGGCACGATGGAAGAGTATTTCAAACTCTATTCCACCACCGCAA
>DXVA01000244.1:1266-6739 GCA_019408975.1 Lentisphaeria bacterium
CCGCAAAATATCTGAAAAAGCAATTCCCCGAAATCAAAGTCGGCGGTTACGCCTCCTGCGGCTTCTATGCCGTGACACGGGGCGGGATGAACGATTTCTACAAAGGGTTCCTCCGCTGGTTCGACGAATTCCTGATTTATGTCAGAAAGGAAAAAGCTCCGCTGGATTTCTTTTCGTGGCACCTGTATGCTTCCGATCTGGATGAACTCATCACACATGCGGAATACGTCACAAAGAAGCTCGGGGACGCAGGATTCGAGCGGACGGAAAACATCTTCAACGAGTGGAACTACATCAACCGCAGCGGCAATGTGTTCGACAATATGAAAGAGGTTCCCGCCGCCATCTTCATCGCCGCCGCGTTCTGCCGGATGCAGGACTCCCCCATCGACAAGGCAATGTATTACGACGCGGAACCGTCGCGCGCCTACTGCGGGCTCTTTTATTTCCCGAGCCAGAGAGTCACTCCGGCGTATTATGCGTTCAAGGCGTTCAACGAACTCTACAAGCTCGGAAACCGGGTTGAATGTTCCGGAATCCGTTCCAAAAATATCTTTGCACTCGCAGCCGCCGATGAACAGACGGCGGCGGCAATGCTTGTAAACCGAGGAAAGACGGAACGGAAAATAGAACTGAAAACTTCCGCCTGCCTGAAAAAAGCGGAAATCACTCTGCTTGACAAAGAACATAGTTTCAGGCAGGTCAAATCGCTTTTACGCGGGCATATGCTGACACTCCCCAAAGAGAGTATTCTGCTGTTGAGAATTCCGCTGAAAGAAAAAACTTCCGCCGCCACTGCACACAACCACTGCTGCGAACAAGGAAAAGAAAACAGGCAGAATTTCGCGGGTCTGGCGGGATGAACATGCGGTAATTCTGCTCCCGATAAAGCCCCGGAGGACTTCGGAGCTTCAAGAGCATATTGTAATGCCTTCATTTTTCCGGCGGCATTACAATATGCCAATTCTGATTTCCGTTTTTTCAGACAAGAGGACTTGACAGGATAAATGAACTACCGCGATGCAAAGCATACGAACTATCGGGGATTCGCCTGCGGCGACCAGCTTACGCAGCTGGACTGAAGCAGGACTGAAAGTCCTGCACGAAGCATTTTTGCGATGCAGTGCCTCGCGGTATTAAACCAGTTTTTTTTATAAATCCCCCCTGTCTATTTTTCCCCTCGCAACCCCGCTATCTCGCTATCTCGCAACTTCGCAACTTCGCAACCTCGCTATCTCGCTATCTCGCTATCTCGCTATCTCGCTATCTCGCTATCTCGCTATCTAGAAACGTCCGAGTTTTCCGCAGAGAGCCCCGGCACAGTTGCTGGTGATGGAATCCACACCCATTTTTGCAAATTTTTCCGCCAGTTCCGGCGTATCAACCGTCCAGACGGCGAAATAGAATCCCGCCTCCCTGACTTTCCGGATATACTCCGGGTTCAGGGCATTGTCATTGCAATGGGCATCCACACCATCGGCGTTCAACTCGCGCAGAGCGGCAATCATCTCGTCGGCATCAGGATGAAAACCGTCCGACTTCTCCTCGAATGCAGTCAGCCAGAGAGTCCTGATGTCGGGCATATACTTTTTGCTCAGTTTCACCATGCTGCGGGAAAATGAGATCATGACGATCTGTTTATGGGGAACTCCGGCTTCGTCGATCTCACGCGCCATCGCTTCAAGCAGCGCGGGGTCCTCCTGTTTGACTTCCACATAAAAGGTGCGGTTCCGCCCGAGAGTCTTCAAAGCATCGGCAAACTTCGGGATACGTTCCACGGGATAATCCTTCTTTCCGTTCCAGACATTGATCTTTTCCAGTTCTGCGAAAGGAGTTCCGGGGATTTCCGCTTTCACAACACCCTGCGAAGTGCGTTCCGTATGGCTGTCATGCGCGCAGACAACCACTTTGTCGGAGGTGAAATAGATGTCGCACTCCATTCCATCCACATCCCTTGCGGAAGAAAGTTTGAATGCGCTTAATGTATTTTCCGGCGCATCGGCTGATTCTCCGCGGTGAGAAATCCATGCTATACTCATACAAGCAACCTCTTTGTTTAGTTTAGAGTTTACTATAAATTATCATTCAAGATTACAAAGTCAATATGCAGAAGCGGAAAAAACAAAAAAAGTGTGAAGCCTGCACGCCTCACACTTCATGAAAAAACAACTCAAAAGGTAAATTTATTCCGCCTGAACATCCTTCTTCGCAAGGCTGGTCACATAATCAGGCACGGACATATTCGCTTTGAACGCTTTGTCCGAAAGAGCCTTGTATTCTTTGACGCTCAGGCGCATGAATCCCTGCGGGAACGTCTTCTTATTCCAGACGGCTTCCGCTTTTGCGATCTGCTCCCCGTTCAATCCGAATGCGCGGAGAATCCCCTCCGCCATCATGATGTTGCCGAGCACATTCATATGAACGCCGTCCACCGTCAACAGGTTGCCTTTGATCTTCGGATGTTTCGCCTTGATTTCGGCAATCTGCTTCTGCATATCGGCATTCAGATCGACAAGGACACAATTTTTCTCTTTGGCGAGCGAGCGCAGGAAATCATTGTAGGCGGCAAGCTTTTTGTTGTTGGCATGGTTCGGATTCTCATAAATCATCGTCGAGGTGAGGATGTAAACTTTAATGCCGGCGGCCTGCGCCTTGTCCACGATTTCCGTGATATTCTTTTTGTAATCTTCCAGAGAGATGCCGCGCTTGCCGTGCCAGACATCGTTCACGCCGCAGCTCAGGGTCATGATCTGCGGTTTCTTCTTGAGAACGTCCCTCTCCAGACGCGCCAGCATCTGATTGGATTTGTGCCCGCTGATCCCCGCCGGAATTTTGACCGCCTTGATTCCATTGGCTCCCAGTGCCGACATGACCAGATTGATGTAGCCGGACTCCCAGTTGCCCTGCTGTGTGATGGAATCCCCGAGGAACGCGATCTTTTCACCGCTTTTTACCGTGATCTGCGCCGACAGCGAGGATGCCGCCAGCAGGAGAGCTCCGCCGAGCACCGCATGCAATGATTTCATTTTGAACATTTCTTACACTCCTTATGTTATGGGTTGACAATTGATATCAGTTCCGGCGATCCAGCGCGCGGAATCCGATCGCTTCAAAAATATGTTCGCGTTTCAGTTCCTCGCTTCCCGCAAGGTCGGCAATCGTGCGCGATACACGCAGAATGCGGTCGTAGGCACGTGCGCTCAAGCCGAATTCATGAATCGCATGGCGCAGAATCGTTTCCGTCGTGACATCCAGACGGCAGAATTTCAGGATATGCGCAGACTCCATCTGCGCATTGCAGGTCAGCTTCGCGGAACGTCCGAAGCGCACGGTCTGAATCCTCCGGGCGGCAATCACCCGCTCACGGATCGCTCTGCTGCTCTCGGAACAATTCTTGCTCAAAAGTTCATCGTCGGTCAATGCTGCAAGCTCCACGTGCAGATCAATGCGGTCCAGAAGGGGACCGGAAATCTTCGCACGGTAATTCTGAATCTGCATCTGACGGCAGCGGCAGACATGCAGGCGGTCGCCGAGGTGTCCGCACGGACACGGATTCATTGCGGCGATCAGCATGAAGCGCGAGGGAAACGTATAACTTCCGGAAGCACGAGAGATGGTCACGGTTCCGCTTTCGATCGGCTGTCGGAGCACCTCAAGGACACTGCGCTTGAACTCCGGCAGTTCATCCAGAAACAGGACACCGTTATGCGCAAGGCTGATTTCGCCCGGCCCGGGATTCGTGCCTCCGCCGATGAGCCCGGCATCGCTGACCGTATGGTGAGGCGAACGAAAAAGACGCGTCTTCAGGAGCGGGGAATCTGACGGCAGAAGACCGAGAATACTGTGAATCCGGCTCGTCTCAAGCGTCTCATTCTCGGTCATCGGCGGAAGAATCCCCGGCAGCCGCTTTGCAAGCATCGACTTGCCGCTTCCGGGAGGGCCGACGAACAGGACGTGATGCCCGCCCGCCGCGGCAATCTCCAGCGCGCGTTTTGCGGCGGTCTGCCCCTTGACATCGGAAAAATCCGGGATATTGTCCCAATCCGGCTCCGCGAAAAGCTGTTCCGTCGCGGAAGCATCCAGCGGAAGCGCCTCGCCTTTCAGCGCGGCGACAGCCTCCGGCAGAGAACCGACCGGATATACTTTCAATCTGGAAGCGGCGACGACCGCCTCGGAAACATTCTGTGCGGGGACAATCAGTTTCGCAATCCGTTTGAATTCGCGCGCCATCAATGCGGCGGAAAGGACGCCGCGCACGGGACGCACCATGCCGTCCAATGCAAGTTCACCGAGAACCATGGCATCACCCAGCGCCGCCGGATCAAGCTGCCCCGTCGCGGCAATCAGCCCGAGCGCAATCGGCAGATCGAACCCCGCGCCCTCTTTCTTGATGTCGGCGGGAGCAAGGTTCACAAGCGTCGCGCCGGAGGGATGGTTGTAACCGCAGGAATAGAGAGCGGAACGAATGCGTTCACGGCTTTCGCGGACCGCCGCATCGGGCAGTCCGACAATCGAAACAAAATCCTGCTCACCGCGTCCGGAGGCGTTGACCTCCACTTCAAGCGGCAGCGCCTCGATTCCGGTCAGCGCCGCAGAATAGGTCTTGGTGAGCATCGGACGACCTCCGCTTATGCGCGTTTGCCGAGCAGAAAATACATCGCGGCGGCGGCGCCGGCATAATATCCCATATCGCGCCGGAGTTCACTTGAAACAATCTCGCACTGCGCCAGAGTCTCCGCCCATGCGAAACGCGGCAGATACTTTTTGATCGGCTCAGTATAAAGTTCACCGATCGCCCAGCCGAACGTGCCGAGGATCAGCCGCTTCGGATTGAAGGTATTCATGAGCATACCGAAAGCCTGTGCATTGCGCAGGGCGATTTCCTCCCAGATTTCCAAAGCCAGCGCATCGTTTGCGCGCACAGCTTTTTCCAGCGCGATCATGTCAATATTCTCAACCTTGCCGCCGGCGAACTGCACAATCGGATGATCCGGCTGATCCTTCAAAAGGCTCTGAATGTAAAGCGCGACCGAACGCCCGCCGCAATATGCCTCATAACAGCCGTGATGCCCGCAACCGCAGAGACGCCCGTTATTCGCCTCTATGACCACATGCCCGACCTCTCCGCCATAAAACCCGGTTCCGCGGACCAGAGTATCATTGGTCACGATACCGCCGCCGATACCGGTGCTCATTGTCAGATAGATGAAATCATGGCATCCCCTGCCCGCGCCGAAAAACCATTCGGCAAGCGCGGCACAGTTCGCGTCATTTTCAAAACAGCCCTTGATCTGGAGCTCATTTTCAAGATAGGATTGAATCGGCACATTGCGCCAGTGAACATTGTTGGTCGGCGCTGTCAGGACTCCGTTAGCGATATCCGCCGGTCCGGGCGCAGAAATGCCGAATCCCTTGACATCACTCATTTTCAGCCCGGCGTCGGCAACAAGCCTGCGCCCTTTTTCTGCCATTT
>DXVA01000245.1 GCA_019408975.1 Lentisphaeria bacterium
GTCCCAATCCACGAACGAAACCGGCCAGACACCGTCCCCGCCAGCGTCCTCATAACCGCCATAACCATGCAACCGGGTCACCATATCCTTTGTGACTTTCCGCGCAGCACGCTCGGAGACGGAGAGCGCATTTCCGAAAGACCCCGGCGCCAGGCATTCCACTCCGCGCACCTTGAACGAGATGATTCTCCCGCCCGTTTCCAGCACCGTTGCGGAAATGATCCCGTTGTCCAGAACAAAGGCGGGATGCCCCTCATAATCCACAGGAGAGACAGAGACTTTGAAGTGTTTCATACCGCCCGCATTTGCCGCTTCCCGACAAAGATTCAGATAATACTCGGCACGTTCAAACTGCCTGCGTTCAAACGCACTTTTCGCACGCTCGAACATTGCCTGTTCCAGTGGATTGGCAAATGTTTTTCCGTCACGGACGGCATTCACGACAATCGCATATTTCAGGGATTCGATCTGCCTGCGCGCCTCACTCCTGATATCCTCCGTATAAGCCCCGCCCTGTTCAATCCGTTTGAGGAACGCCTCGGGCAAGGCTGTATCGAGCCCGTTGGCACGGGCTTTGGCAAGAAGCCCGCGCAATTCCTTCAGCTGCGGGTCCGGCTTCAATTCATAGATACGGCGGAAACTTTTTCTCCCTCCCCCGTGCATGACTTCAAGTATGACCTCGTTCCTCCCCAGCTTCCCAAGCAGGAACGGCACGTCCAGGCGCTTCCCGGCGCCGACCGTCCCAACCGTCCCGCCGTTAATCCGAACCACACTGCCGGCAGGGGCGAATACACTGAATTTCACTTCGGAAAGCTCCGTCGCGGCGTGCTCCGGCGGATTGGAGGCAACGATGACGGCAGGCGCCTGATCCAGAGACTCGATCTCGTCCGCAATCCGGGCGCGCAGGGCGTAGAGCAGATGCGGGTCATTCCGATATCCGAACGGAATCTCCGGGATCAGCGTGCGGACAATCTCCTTCACTCTGTTTTTGCCCTGCCCGGGGAAAAGGGCGTCGATTTTCTTCTCAAGAATGCGCATGTAATCGAAGTCGTCGATGCTTTCGCGGATCTGCGCGGAACGCAGGGATGAAACGACGCCTTCGCCATCCTTCCTCGGCGGATAAAAGATCGTCGCCGCGCCGCAGGAATAAGTTTTGTCAAGGCCGTTCCACGGATTGATTCCCTTCGGTGCGATGATCGTATTCCAGAGCAGCCCGCCGCTGCCGTCCGCGGCATAAATCTGCCACGCAAAAAGACGGTTGCGGATGTAGTCATGGTTGTCGATGCGGACAGTCCAGTTGTAATACCAGATGTCACGCCCTGCCTCAAGAGCCTTTTTCTGCTTTTCCGGATTCAGGTAGCCGGGCGCCATCGGCACACAGAATGTCTGTACATAACCGATCTCGTCATTCACCTGTTTCGGAACGAAAATCCTCAATTCGGGCGCGGCTTCATGAAGCGCATTCGTAATCTTTGCCAGATCCGCATGGACTTTCGCCGGAGGCTCATCATACACATATGCGTAGAAATTCACATCGGGGAACTTCGCTTTCACATGATCCGTGAACAGCTTTGCGAATTCACCGGCATACTTGAGCCCCTCCGGAGAAAGCCACCTGAAACTGCCGAACGGGCTTTTGCCCGGCTTGCTGCGGTCTCCGCCCCACCAGCCGTCATTATCGCCCATCATGGTAAGAAAAGGAACCGGAATATTGACCATGCCGTACTGCTTATGCCACTTTTCTACCCGCGCGTCAAACTCGCTCCAGTCCGTAACGGAGAGTCTCCCGTTTTCGATTCTGAACTTCGGGCGCGGCATCCACTGCGCCTGGTTCCCGTTCATGCGGTGTTCCGATAAAACACGCTGGAGATCATCCGCAATCACAGCGCGCGACCTCCGGTCGAACTCCATATAGGCGGGAGTCGGCTGGGCATAGAAATAGGTGCGCAGAAATGCGGTATCCGGCAACGCAAATCCGCGGACACGCACACTCAACGGAACATTTGCCAACTCCCTTGTCCCGCTCATGACCCGCACCGTTCCAAGATAACTCCCGCGCTTCTGCCCTTTCGGGACTTTGACCGTTACGTAAAAAGGCAGATTCTTCCCCTTCTCCGCATTCGCCGACGCATCCGGCAGCAGAGGATCGGCGTTCCAGCCCTTCACGGACGGATTGTCCGGATTTTTCAGATTCACGAAACCGACCACGCGGAAAGAGAGACTCGATGCGGGAATCACACCGTTCGCCCCATTCAGGTCGCTGAAAACCAGATGCACATTCCCGAAATCCTCCCGCGGGGACAAAACCAGCTGAAACGGTTCGGACTCATTCGCAGCGGCGGAAACGGCAATCCGTTCTCCCGCCTGAACGCCCTCCGGAATTCCATTCACCGGAACTTTGAGGTAAGGCGCCTCTTTCCAGAGCGTAAAACTGTCGTTCCGGAACAGAATCGAGGCTCCCGCGCTCCGCCCCGAAACCTTTTTCTCCTGTACCTCGCCGAAATAAAGATCATCCAGATAAACCTGCATTCTGCCGCTCAGCCACAAGGTGGCGGTAATGCGCGCCGTACCGACGGGCGGATAGAATTCCAGATTCATTCTCTGCCATTTTCCCGGAGCCGCGTCTCCCTCGGGGAACTGGTAGCCGATCACCTTTTTCTCTTTGTTCCAATAGGTGATCCGCCCGGCGATTCTCACCCTGCCCTCGCTCGAAGCGATAAAATAATTGACCGTGAAGCGGTATTTCGCTCCGCTTCTGAACGGCAGCATATTCAGGTTGATCTCATTGGTCGCCTTCTCGAAATCCGAGGAACACAGCAGAGAATATTTTCCCGTTTTCGCCTTGAGCATACTCCGTTCCGTAAACAGTCTGCGGTCCCGTTCCTTATAAATTTTTCCATGAAGTTTCGGGACAATATAATAATCCGCCATCGTCGGAGACTCAAACGAACCGTTCATCAGCAAATTGCCGTCCGCACCGACAGGCAGAGCCGTATCCAGAGAAATACGGTTCACCTCCGTCTTCTGGATTCCGCCGAACCAGAGTGTAAGATTCACTCTGACGGTTCCAGCCGGCGCAGTGAAAGAGTAGATGACATCCTGCCGCTCCGCTTCTTTGACGACATGAACCGGGCTGAAATCGTTTTTCAGATGTTTCCCCGCCGCATCAAAAAATGCGACACGGCAGGATGTCCGCGCCCCTGCACCGAAGGAAACCGGCGTAAACTGATAACAGAGATAATATTTCTTTCCCGCCTCCACGCCCGGAACCCGGTTGCAGTTGACTTCGGTGATTCCGTCTGCTTCCGATGATTCCAGCAGAATATTCCCTCCATCTTTCTTTGCGATGAAAGAGGTTTTCAGGCGGGGACTGTCCTTTCCGCCTTTCATGAATTTCCTCAGATACGGTTTTTGCCCTGCTGGGTCTTTCAAATCTCCGTTCGGGATCAGATTGGCGGCAACTCCCGGCAGCATCGCTCCGGCAGACAGAATGCTCAATATCAGTTTCATATCTCTTATTTCTCCTGAAAATGGTTTTCAATAACTGTTTTATTTTATTTGAATATACTGAACATCTGATATCTCTCGGCATACAGAGATGCGGTCTTCCTGTAATTCGCACTGCCGTCGAAATTCAGGTAATTGCATCCGTCGGAATGGAGACGTGGCCAATAAGAGGGGTTGCCGTTCCCCGAATTAAAATAATATCTTGCGCAAGTCGTTGAATTGTTCATGACATCCAGAACAAAAATCCGTTTGGACGGCTGTTTTACTTCCTGTATTTTGGGGTTCTGAAGCTGCCCTGCGTTCCGATTCAACAGATCAACCGTAATTTGATAATTGGGACCGTACAAATTCTCGTAAGCGGAATCGTTCGACACTGCGGGACAGGCAAAAAATCTCTGTCCGGCAGGTTTGCCGTCTTCTTTCAGTTGATACCACCATGCGGCATCGGTTTTCAACTCGCAATGCACATAAGGGGCAAGCCGGACAAACCAGACGGGAAGCGCCTTTGAACAGGTTTTCACATAGGCTCCCTCCGGGTCATATCCACACGGCATATAGTCGCTATAATCATTGATGTAAGACTGTGCCGCAAGCCCGATCTGCTTCAGTTTACTCGTACATGCAATGCTTCGCGCCTTATCCCGCGCCCTGCCCAGCGCCGGAAGAAGCATCGCCGCAAGAATCGCGATGATCGAAATTACGACCAGCAGCTCGATCAATGTAAAATCTTCAATTCTCCTGCGAAAATACGGATTCATCTTTTTCTCCCTTTTTTTTCATATCAGACAAATAACGGCTCCACCCGTTTTACCATTGTACTTTCCCGCATCACAACATCGTGAGGCATGATGATTTCCGGTACAGCAACACTCTTTTTCCCGAACCAACGGTCCGCACGCGCAAGCACCTCCACGACTTTCCGCCCGATTGCATCATAATGCAGATCCACAGTGGAAAGAGGCGGTGTCAGGAATTTTCCCCCCGGATAGCCGCAGTATCCCATCACGGAAAGCTGTTCCGGCATCCGCAGTTTCAGGCAATTTGCAACTTTCATCACAGACATGGCAAAAAAGTCCGAGGTGCACATTGCGGCAGTCGGCGGATTTCCCAATGCCATCATCCGCTTCAATTCCCCGGTGATGCGGGAATATTCTATCGGGCAATTGCAGATCAGCTCCGGGTCATAAACCCCCTCTGAACGCAGAAAATCATAAGCCGCGCCCAGATCATGATAATATCCCTGAATCCAGTTCGGGTGAAAAAACGCGATGCGGCGGTGCCCCGCCTCCTTCAGTGCCAGAACTCCGTCCTGCCACGCCTTTTTCGAATCAACCCGCACTCCGGCAAATCCGGTGGTCCGCACATCCCCCGGATGGCAGACCGCCATCACCACCGGAAGCCCCGACCTTTGAAGCGCACGGATGTAATTCTCCTCTCCCGTATATAATCCTTCAAAAATCACACAGCCCCCAAGCTCCCGGTTGTTCCGAAGCGTGGCGACGGCATCCTCAAGATTCTGATCGTCGATATAAGTGCGCGGGCAGAGCTCCAGAGACATGCCGTATTCCTGCGCCGCCTGCTGCATCGCCGGCATCAGGTAATGGCTCTGGTACGAAGCATCAGTCTCGGCAAAGGGTTTCAGCAGGACAAGAATCTTCTTTCCGTTCCCCGCGGAAGGCAGATTGACGAAAGTCCCCTTGGAACGGATACGGATCAGAAGTCCTTCCGCTTCAAGAACCTTCAATGCCTCACGCAAAGTATCGCGCGAGACGTTCAGCTTTCCGGCAAGGTCAACTTCCACCGGAAGTTTTTCACCATGCGCATAATCGCCGCTCATAATGCGGGTACGCAAATCCTTCACCAGAATATCTTTTTTCAAGTCAAAACTGTTTTCTATCATTAGTATGCCTTAGTATGCTTTGTTATGATTATAGTCGAAAAGGAAGATCTTGTCAATAGGGAAAATAAAGAAAAAAATGATTTTTCATGAAAAAAATAATACGAATGCGTCGGACAAACAACCGGAAACAGGAAAAACAGAACCATCCTGAGAAATAGAAACTATAAGATTGAGCTCAATCTTTCTGTCCTTCTGTCCCCTTTTCGTCCTTCAAATCCTTCCATGGCATCCCTTACAGTCCGAGACGGCGGCACAGGCGCTGGAATTTATGCCGCATCAGCACCGGATATTCCAGCAGGCGGCACCATGGTTTGTTTTCCCGCCGCAGAGCAAACGGCAGCGGTTCCGGCAGATCATACCCCTGCTCCAGCAGGTAATCAACAACAGCAAGATAACGGTCGAAATGCCGGAAGGCGTACGGAGTCCATGCACGCCACGGTTTCGGATGGCACACAAAATGAATGAAAAGCGCGCCGGGATCGCGGTCAAGCCCGTATTCATCCGTCACCAGAGGCGCATCCTCCATGAAACAAAGCAGACTGTTCAGGACGGATTCATCCGTCTGGAAGTACGCGGCGGTACGGTGATCCACAACCCCGACATCACCGTCGGGAAGCACCCGCGCCATCTGGTCCCGCCAGCGTTCCAGAAACGTCCGATGTTTCACGGGAACAGACATGAAACAGGCGGAACAGCAGGTATTCAGGCGCGCCTCCGCACGCTCCCCGACATCCCGGCGCCAGGTTTCCAGCACTTCGTCGGGAATCCGACCGCCGGCATCGGGATAAACATTCAGATTCTCCCGCAGGGAACGCCGCCGGATACGGATGTGATCCTGATCCGGCGGAGTCAGCAGCGCCGAACAGTTGCCGCTGAAAAAGCCGTCGCAGTCCACCCAGGTCGCATAATCCGTCTCCGCAAGCAGCAGCGCCTCCGGCTTCCGGCAGGTCTGGGAGCGGCTGCTCGGTGAAGCCTCATGGACCGCAACATCGCCGAACTGGGACAGGAGCCGCCCCGCTTCCGGCGTATATCCGGTGCCGAGCACGATCACGGGTTCCTTCATGCCGTAACAGCGCATGGAGGCGATCATCAGAAAAACGCCCCAGAAGTAATTCATATCGCTTGCCGCCACAACCGTATTGCTGTAATTCATACTTTTCCTTTCCGGCTCTTTTTCAACAGGGGCCACAATTTCAAGATCAACGGTGAATAGACAAAGACAAACAGCAGATCCGCCAGACGGAAAAACATGCCGCCCCGTCCGCCGATGCATGCGAGTTCCATCAACAGTTTCCGCGCGGGACCGCAGG
>DXVA01000246.1:0-1763 GCA_019408975.1 Lentisphaeria bacterium
AAAGGAGTTCTTTTCCACTCCGACTAGCTCCTGTCACCTATACATGGTATCTTTCATCTTTCTTTCCGTTTTTAATTATAAGCTATTTTTTCGAAAAAACAAGATGCTTTTTCGAAAAAAATAAAAAAATCATACTTTGGAACAAAGACCGCCGGAAAGAGAACAACACACCTTGCATGGCATCAGAACAGGTTTTGCACTTTTTTTCAGTCGCCGTTTGGCTATTCTGCAAAGTTGTGGTAAATTACTTTCCTCAAACACTAAATTTCCAAGGAGGATGAAAATGGGAACAGAATGGATCGACAGGTGTCACAGATATACCTTCATTGACGGTGAGAGCGGATTCCAGATCAACTTTGCCGGAATGAATTTCGCAGATAAGGATATCGACGCTCTCAATGAGAAATTCGCCGGTGTGAATCTCGAGATGCAGAAAATCGAACAGGGCGCAATCAAGAATCCCGATGAAAACAGGAAAGTCACACATTTTACGGACCGTTCGATTTATACCGGGTCTCCGATTTACAACGAGGTGGAGGACTTTGTCGAAAAGATACGCACCGGCGTGATCAAAGGTTCCACCGGGAAACAGTTCGATGCGGCGATCATCAACGGCATCGGCGGTTCCGCGCTCGGGCCGCAGCTTCTCCAGATGGCGATCAACGGTCCTTACTGGAATGAGCTTTCCGCCGAAAAGCGCAATCATTATCTGCGCATTTATTTCCTTGACAACACTGATACTGCGGGGCTTTATGACGCGCTTCAGGTCTGCGACCTCGAAACGACGCTCGTGGTCAACGTTTCCAAATCCGGCGGAACGCAGGAAACCAAGAACAACATGATCGTCTGCATGGAACAGTATGAAGCGAAAAAGATCGACTTCAGGAAACATGCCTGCGCAATCACCATGCGCGGGAGCGAGCTTGACACGCTTGCGCGCGACAACAACTGGCTCAAGGTTTTTGAAATGGCGGAGTCCATCGGCGGGCGCACCAGCGAGACCAGCATCGTGGGGCATCTTCCGGCGGCTCTTGCAGGAATCGACTTCAAGAGCCTTCTCTGCGGCGCGTGCCACATGGACAAGCTTACGCGCAATCCCCAGCTCTCACACAATCCCGCCTATATGCTTTCCTCCATGTGGTATCTTGCAGGCGAGGGCAAAGGCAATCGCAATATGGTGATCGTGCCGTATTCCGACCGTCTGATTCTCCTCTCCCGTTATCTCCAGCAGCTGGTCATGGAAAGCCTCGGCAAGGAGAAAGACCTGGACGGCAACACCGTGCATCAGGGGTTGAACGTTTTCGGCAACAAGGGCGGAACCGATGCCCATGCCTTCATCCAGCAGCTCAACGACGGGCGCGACGACTTCTTCGTCACTTTTATCGAAGTCCTCGAAGACAAGATGCCCGCCCCGATCAGCGGCTCCATCGCGATGGGCGATTATCTCCACGGGTTCATGGTCGGGCTTTCCAACGCCCTGCGCAACAAAAAGCGGCAGGTCATTGAAATGCGCATCAACAAAGTGGATACCTTCAACGTCGGCATGTTGATCGCCCTTTACGAACGTGCCGTCGCAGCCTATGCGGAACTGATCCATATCAATGCGTTCCACCAGCCCGGCGTTCAGGCTTACAAGCTTGCCAGCAAGGGCGTGATCAAGCTGTTGACCGAGGTGGAAGCCGGACTTGCAGCCGTCGTGCCGTTCACAGGCACCGCCGCCGAACTTGCGGCAAAGCTCGGACTTGCCGACAGCGAGTATGAAC
>DXVA01000246.1:1773-6712 GCA_019408975.1 Lentisphaeria bacterium
TTCTGGCGAAGCTTTCCGGCAATAACGACAAGCGTGCGCTTGCGGTCAATATCCGCCGCGAATGGAACAAGGACAAAGGCTGGGAATATACCGTTTCCGCCAGATAAGCATTTCTGCAAAACGCAAAGGGCAGGAAGATGAAGACGGGGGATGTTCCCGTCTGGTTGTCTTTTCTGTCCTTTTCGCTATTTTGAAGGCAAAACATCATTATGACAGAAACTCTTTCCGAAGAATTGCGCGCGGTCATCCGGGCTTATCCGGTCAAAGTGACCGCGCATTACAAATCGCTGATCCGTGAGAAAGGCGATCCCGTCTGGCGGCAGTGCATGCCGTCGGAGGCGGAACTGGGCCCGCTTCAGGACGCTCTGCCCGACGACGGGCTTGGGGAAATCCCGCAGAGCCCGTGCCCGCACCTGATTCACCGGTATGCCGACCGGGTGGTGCTGCTGTCCACGAACCGGTGTTTTGCGCTCTGCCGCTTCTGTTTCCGGAAACGTCTCTGGAAGGAACCGCCGTTCATTGTGACGGAGGGGGAACTGGAAGAAATCACGGCTTACCTGCGGAAGCATCCGGAGGTGCGCGACATCCTGATTTCCGGCGGAGATCCGCTTACAATCCTGGACGAACAGTTCTTTTCCATCGTGGAGCGTCTGGCGGCGGTCCCGTCCCTGGAAATCATCCGGGTCTGTTCCCGCGCTCCGGTCTTCGAGCCGTCGCGGATCACGGAATCGTTTGCGGAACGTCTCGGCGGATGCGAAAAAACCTGGTTCATGACTCATTTCAACCATCCGCGTGAACTGACGCCGGATTCCCTGGAAGCCTGCCGCAGACTGCGCGCGAATGGGATTCCCGTCCTGAACCAGACAGTTCTTCTGAAAGGTGTCAATGACGATCCCGTGCTTCTCGCGGATTTCTTTCACGAGCTTGCCGCGCGCAGGATTCTTCCCCACTATCTTTTCCATATTGATCCGATCCGGGGGGTCGCGCATTTTGCCACAGGGATGAAAAAAGGGCTGGAGATCATGGAATATTTCAGAAAACATCTTTCTTCCGTTGCAACACCGGTTTTTGCGCTTGATTTACCGGAAGGCGGTGGTAAAGTTCATCTGTTCCCGGACTACTCCGCAGGGGAGGAACAGTTGTTCTTCGGTCTGGACGGGAAGAAGATCAGGCATCCGCTGGCATAAAAAACAGGAACAGGCGCATGGAAAAAACAAAGGATCAGCCGGAAAACAACGCATCCAACAGAACGGTCAAAGTCCAGCCTGACGGAAAAGCCGGGAACGGACAGAGCACAATCCGTGTATCCGGCGCCTTTTCCGCCCATATCTTCAGCAGGAAACGGGAAATCGACGATCTGCTTGTTTCAAAAAAACTTTCGGCATATACCTCCGGGGACCTGGAATCCTCTCCCGAACTCCCGGTAAACTTACCGGACTTGAGATCGAATATGCAACGCTGGAGAAATTCGCGGAAGGAGGGCAGGCGACGATTTCCGTGGCGCGCGATAAAAACCTGAAGCGGATCGTTGCTGTAAAATCCCTGAAGAAAAATCTCCAGAATCAGGATAACGTCGAGGAGTCCTTTATTACGGAGGCGAAAGTCACGGCACAGCTGGATCATCCCGCGATCATTCCCATCTACGGGCTCAACAGCGACAGCGATGACGGTATTCATCTGGTCATGAAGCTGGTCAACGGCAAAACGCTCCGCGAATATCTGCGGAATGTCATCCTGAACTACCGGATGAAAGGAATCCGCTCTTTCGACGAGGAGGCGGCGCTCGGCAAGCGTCTTGAGATTTTTCTCCATGTCTGTGACGCCATAGCCTATGCGCATCACCGGAACATCATGCACCGCGACCTGAAACCGGAAAACATCATGCTCGGCGAATATATGGAAGTCTATGTCATGGACTGGGGCATCGCCAGAAAGATACGCACGCCGGAAACTTCCCCGCCTCTGCCTCATGATGTATCGGGAACTCCGCGGTATTTTTCGCCGGAAGCCCTGTGCGGGGAACAGTGCGACGAACGTTCCGATATTTTCACGCTGGGGCTGATCCTTCAGGAGATAGTGACTCTTCAATTCGCGGTCAAGGGGGAAAGCGATGAACAGCTGATGCACAGGATCGTCAACAATGAACTGGAGCCGGTGGAACATCTCTTTCACAGAAAGATCGATTCGAATCTCAAGGCTGTCATCCGCAAAGCCTGCGCCTACGAACCGGCGGAACGTTATGCATCCGTAACGGAGCTTTCCGAAGACATCCGGCGGTATATGAATGGGCTGTCGATTTCGGCGCGGCCGGATGATATCTTCATGAAAACCGCGCGTTTCGCCTACCGGCACCGGCGGGGGATGCTGACCGCATTCCTGGCTGTCATGCTTGCGGCAGTGTCTCTGGCTGCATATTCCATCTACGAGCGCCTCCGCCACGCGACGGAAATGAGTCACAGAAGCGAAGCCATGAATTCCGTCTACGGAAAGACCGCCGCCTCCGCCGCGGATTTCGATATGACTGCGCTCCATATGCAGGACCTTCTCTGTTCCATTGCGCAGGCTGCGAGTTATCTGCTCTGCTACAATACCTCATACGAGACGATGGAAAACGCCTTTTACCCGTTTCAGCCGGACAACGACAGGACAAAATTTCCGCCGGGGCTGGTTTATTCGCCGTTCCACAAGCGCCGGACCTCATTTGAATGCGGAGTTTACAAGATTGCCCCGGATGCCGATCTGCCGGAGGTTCAGAAGTTTCTGGCGAAAGTCTCTCCGATTCTGCCGAATATGATCCGCACCGTGCTGGAAAGCCAGCCGGGAGTCCATCTTTCGCAAAAGAATTATGAGGAGAAGAAAAAGGAATGGCTGGAACAGGGACTTCCGGTCAAGGCTGTGTTCGTTGCCTCGAAATACGGCGTTACGATGCTTTATCCGTGGCGCAATACCTATACGGAGGATTACGACCCGCGCAGGCGCCCGTGGTACCGTCATGCGCTCGAAAGCTGGAGTCCTGTCTGGGGGCAACCCTATGTGGACGAGGATTCCGCCTCCGGGCTTTCGATTCCCTGTTCGATGCAGATACGGGATATTCAGGGGAATTTTTACGGGGTTGCGGGACTGGATCTCTCATTCAATAAATTGACGGAAAATCTTCTGAAAGCCGGCAATACCGGAGATCACGTCCTGGAAAAGGCGGTTATTGATCCGGAAGGTCGCATTCTTCTTTCCTCCGCATCGCAGTATTTCAACAGGACTTTCGATCCGAAGGATTACAGCAACCCCGAACTGGAAATGCCGCTGTTCAAGGACAGCATGATCCGCACGATGATCCTGAAACAGGGCAAAACCTTCGGGCTTTTCCTGATCGAAGAAAACGACCGTGAGGTTCTTTATTCCTTTGCCCATCTGAAGATCTTCAATCTTTATTATGTGGAGGTCGTTGATTTTCAGAAACTTCTGATTGAAAATATGAGCATGGAATAATGTCCCGGGCGGGGGTGGCAGCTTTGTTTTTCATGTTCTCTGCGGCGATTCGATGATCTCGACTTCAGAGGGAGCCTCGATTTCCGGTTTTCTTCCTTTTTCCGCCGTGACCGTGAGTGGCCCGAACGGAGTCGGGTAACGCACTGCGGCATACTCCAGATCGCAGAGATCGGGAGAAATTGAAATCTTTTTCCCGCCGGGTTCCTGAAAACGGATTCCTGCAATCCGTCTGCTGAGGAATGAAGTGGGACCGGACGCCCAGCCATGGCACAGGCTGTGCCGCAATCCCTTGTAGCAGTATGCGCCGAAATCCGCATGAAGGTCGTCTTTGCCGCGAACCGGCAGTTCCGAAATCGGAGAGGTGTTCTCCAGCCAGTCCAGATCGAAATCCTCCCAGAAAGTCGTAGCCCCGTAATCCAGCATCCCGCCCCAGTAGCGGCGGATGACCTCCAGCGCGTGCGGAGTCGGCTGGGCATAAAGCATGTAACAGCCGTAGAACGTGCTGAGACCGTGATACGGATCGCGGAGCAGGACTTCGGAACAGTCCGCAAGCCCGCTGAGAGTCACAATTGCCGCCGCGGCTTTGCATTCGCCGCAGTCCGGAATATAATTGTGCAGTTTTTCCAGTGCCGTGCGGCAGAGCAAAGTGTCCGTTTCCAGCGAGCGGCAGATATTGAACCCGCAGCGGAACGCCCAGCAGAGCAGTCCGTGGAGCCCCGCATGAAGCCCCTGCGGATTGTCGTTGTTCGGCCAGTCCAGAAAACGGCGCCCGACGATTCGTTCCGCCCCGTCAGGCGCGATCATTCCGGCAAAACTGTTCAGCAGTCCGTCGATATACTCTTTCTGTGCCGCGAGATAACTCCGGTCGCCTGTATGCTGATAGTACTCCCAGTGGCTGATGATGAACCAGAGAGAGTAGGTGACGATGTCATTCATCCAGCCCGGAAGCGGGGTTTGCTCTTTCAGATAATCCAGCGTTCTGCGGACAAGCGATGTATCGGAAAATACCGCCAGAATCGTGCGCAGTTCCGGATTGAGATCTCCCATCCACGGCAGACGGTCCCGTTTGGCACCGTCGTAAATATAGTCCTGCATATTGAGAAGAACCGTATATGCGCCGGTTTTCCAGATGCGGTTCAGCCGTTCATCGGACGATTCAAAACTCCCCGTCCACTCAAGTTCCCGGTACAATGCCACGGCTAGAATATTCTGAAACGCCAGATTCTTTTCCGTTTCCAGAGAATCGATCCGGGCGAATCGGAATGCTGTATTGCCGTATTCGATCATTCCGTTCCGAGGCAGGAGCAGTTCCGTGTCGTGAACGGCATGATCCTGATTCGGTTCCTGCATGGCTTCGCCGGCGGACTCTCCGAAGCGGAGACGGATTCTGCCCGCCTCCCGTGAAAGCAGGCGGATTCCTCCGTGAAGTTCGATTCCGAAGTCGACCAGAATC
>DXVA01000247.1:0-6342 GCA_019408975.1 Lentisphaeria bacterium
TCCGCGCAACTGCCTGTCGATACGGCGGGAGTCATGCCGCGAGCTGCCGATCACATAGAGGCCGCCGAGATCCGCGACTCCTTCGCCGAGCTTGATGTCGGTTCCGCGTCCTGCCATGTTGGTCGCCACCGTGACCGCGAACTTCTGTCCCGCGCGCGCCACGATTTCGGATTCCTTTTCATGGTTTTTCGCGTTGAGGACGTTGTGCGGAATTTTACGGTATTTCAACATGCGGCTGACGATTTCGGAGTCTTCCACCGAAATCGTGCCGAGCAGAACCGGCTGTCCGCGTTTGTATGCGGCTTCGGTTTCTTCCACGATCGCATTGAATTTTTCACGTTTCGTCTTGTAGACACAGTCATTGTAGTCCACACGTTTGCAGGGCTTGTTAGTCGGGATTACGACGACATCAAGCTTGTAGATCTGATGGAATTCATTGGCTTCCGTTTCCGCGGTGCCTGTCATGCCGGCAAGTTTCTTGTAGAGACGGAAATAATTCTGGATCGTGATCGAAGCGAGAGTCTGCGTCTCCTTTTCAATTGTGACGTTTTCTTTTGCTTCGAGAGCCTGGTGCAGCCCCTCGCTGAAACGGCGCCCCGGAAGAATACGCCCGGTGTGCTCGTCAACGATCAGCACCTTGTTGTCCTGAACGACATAATGCACGTCTTTCTCAAAAAGGCAGTAGGCGCGGAGCAGCTGGGAAAGATTCTGGAGACGTTCGCTCTTTTCGGAGAAATCCTGCTGGAATGCCTGTTTCTTTTCCATTTTCTGCGCATCGGTCAGATTGGGATCGGTGTCGATCGCATGGATTTCTTCGAGGAGATCCGGCAGGACGAATGCATTGGGATCGGACGGCGAAATCGCAACGCGCCCTTTTTCGGTCAGGTCGGCTTCGTGCTGCTTTTCGTCCATTGCGAAGAAAAGCTCCTCCTGAACCTCCTGAAGCATACCGCGGTTCTGGTCGCTCTTGACGAACATTTCCATTTTCTCAAGGCGTTTGAGAACATCGCTGGATTCCAGAATGTGCATCAGCTGTTTGTGCTGGGGCATACCGAGTTTGACCTGAAGCAGTTTCGTGATTGCCGTATCCATTTCTTCGTCGGAGGGATTTTCCTTGGCGAGGATCGTCTTCGCTTCCTGAATGAGCCTGCTGCAAAGGAGGCTCTGACGGTTTGCAAGATCCGCAATTGCGGGTTTGAGCTGTTCAAACTGGTGCGTGGAAACCGCCACCGGACCGGAAATGATCAGCGGAGTTCTTGCTTCGTCGATCAGGATCGAGTCCACTTCGTCGATGATCGCATAGAAATGGTCGCGCTGAACAAGATGCGATTTATCGGTTGCCATGCCCATGTCGCGCAGATAGTCGAAGCCGAATTCGCTGTTTGTTCCATAGGTGATGTCGCACTCATACTGTGCGCGGCGCTCCGGCGGGTCCATTTCGTTCTGGATGCAGCCGACCGTGAGCCCCAGGTAACGGAATACGGTTCCCATCCATTCCGAGTCACGTCTTGCAAGGTAGTCATTGACCGTGACCAGCTGGCAGTTCTTGCCGGTCAGGGCATTGAGGTAGAGCGGGAAGACGGCGACGAGGGTTTTTCCTTCGCCGGTCGCCATTTCCGCGATTTTCCCCTGATGAAGGACAATTCCGCCGATCATCTGGACATCGAAGGGGATCATATCCCATGTAAGTTCATGGTCGCAGACCGTAACCGTTGTTCCGCAGAGTCTGCGGCAGGCGTTTTTCACTACCGCAAAAGCTTCACACATGATGTCATCGGTCGTTTCCCCCTTCTGGAGACGCTCTTTGAATTCCTGTGTTTTAGCCTTGAGCTCGTCTTCGGAAAGCTTCTGATAGGAAACTTCGAGCTCGTTTATTTTATTGATCAACGGACGCAGCCGTTTCACGTCGCGGCCGGATTTGCTCCCGAAAACCGCTTTTAGAATCTTAGTCAGCATTGAAAAATACCGCCTTCCTGAGATAATTTATAAATAACGGATCAGGATTTTGATCCGGGCCTTACTACGGGAATTCCCTGTTTGCAGAGGGGACACTCCTCCGGCTGATAGGTGGGGAGGTTCAGTTTGATGAGGCTGAAAAGCGGAATCCCGAAATCCACGGCGCCGCCGCTTCTGTCCGTGATGATGCCGACGGCAACCGGATCGCCGCCGAGCGATCTCACCAGATCAATGGTCTGCTGGACTCTGCCGCCTTTCGTGACGACATCCTCCGCAACGATGATTTTCTCGCCTTTGCGGATTGTGAATCCTCGCTTGAGAACCAGTTCGTCATTTTCCTTGTCGGCAAAATCGCCTGGATCTTGAGTGCGCGCGCAAGTTCCTGCCCGACGAGAATGCCACCGACCGCCGGGGAGATGACTGTTTCCGCGCCAAGCCCTTTCATTCTTTCCGCGAGGGTCTGGCAGAGCTTTTCCGCAATGTCCGGGTATTTGAACAGAAGCGCCGCCTGAAAAAATTTGTTGCTGTGCAGTTTGCTGCGGAGAACGAAATGACCGTCGAGAAGCGCCCCGACGTCCTGAAATGTTTTGATGATTTCCTGATCAGTCATGATTCGGGTGATCCTTTTATAAAGTGTTGGGAATTAACGGAATGTATTTGCGGAGGTCGGCTCGATCCAGATATGGAAGTCAACTTTTTTATCACCGATGTTCAAGGTGATCATGGTATTCAGGCGGGTCAGGAGCAGAGCATAGGGAATCTTGACTTCGCCGGCGGGAACCGTAACCGCGACATTGCAGTCGCCGAGGATCGGTTCCGCATCGCGGAGAGCGAGAATCAGATTTTTGAGCTTGTTGAGTTTTGTTTTCAACGCTGTGTCGAATGCATAGGGACGGTGGCATTTCGGGCAGAGCACCTGAAAATCATCCGCCGCAAGATCCATCAGATTAAATTTGATAATGCCGTTACACTCTGGTTCCACGCAAATAAAGTCCAATTGCGCCTTGCTTGCATTGATTTCGTTCTGATTCGCCATGATTATAATTTTCCATACTTTTTTCTTGAACTCTGATCTATCCCGAATAGCCTGAAAGCCGATGACCGGAATAACATTGAGTTATAATATAATGCAACTTCGCCCATATGAAAGAGATAATTGAAAAAAAACACAGCTTTTCTGCTTCATTTTGCAATACGGGATGCTGCCGGAAAACCGGGAAAAGACCGGCAGGAACAAAAAAAGAACCGGAAGGATAAAAAGATTGAGTTCAATTTTATAAAAAAAATGGTTTAATACCGCGATGCTTTGCATCGCAAAAATAGCTTCGTGCAGGACTTTCAGTCCTGCCGCGTTCCAGCTGCGTAAGCTGGTCGCCGGAGGCGAAATCCCCGATAGTGCGTGTGCTTGCATCTCGGTAGTTCATTTTTCCGGAGCTTCCCGCGGGGAGTGGTATGCACTTCATACGATACGGGCGGTTTTTACTGCGCAGCCAGCTCTATCTTCACGATTTCCGGCGGACAGCAGATGCGGACGGGAAGGAATGTGATGCCGAGCCCTGCGCTTACGAACATTTTTGTTCCCGTGGTTCCGCTTTCATAAAGCCCGTATTCAAAACGTTTTCCATGAATGGAGGAGGTCAGCACCGCGCCGTACCCGGGAATGCGGATCTGTCCGCCGTGGGTGTGTCCGCAGAGAATGAGATCAGTTCCATGCAAATCCTGTTCCGTCATGGCAAACGGGATCGCGTCAGGATTATGGGAGAGAACACAGTTGAAAAGAGTTTTCTTTTCCGGTGCTTCATAATACGGCAACCCGGATTTGAAGTCATCCATTCCGAAAAAACGGATTCCGTCGATGGTGACGGCTTCATTGACCAGCGGCAGAAAAGAGGCTCTTTTCAATTCCCGTTCGAACACTCGGAACGGGAACCACGAGACACGGCGTTTATCCCAGTTGCCGTAGACGGACAGCTTCAACCTGCCCGGCAGGGCTTTGAGAAATCGGATTCCCGTGTCAAAACAGCAGATATGGCGGATCAGGTCGCCGCCGAACAGAGTATAATCCGGCTGGAATTTTTCCGCCTCTCTCAATACGGCGTCTCCTGGAAAACCGGCGTTGTCCCACGGTGAAAGCCCCTGCTGTCCCGCAGGATAAGGACCCGTAGGACGCAGATGGATATCAGAGAAAAAAAGCAGCCTGCGCCCGTTCAGGGAGGAGAGACTGGGCGGCAGTTTGAGCTTGAGGGAAACGGTACGCAACCCGTGCTCCGGCATTTCCCGGAGTTCGCCGGCGTGACTCCGGCGCCAGAGTGCCGGAGTGCTTTTCTTCTGTTCCCGCTTCAAACTCAATCTTCAGGTGAAAGCTCTTGGGCAAGGGCTTCCGGAAGAGCGGAGATCTTCTTGATCCTGATGCTGTCCCCGTGGGGGAGCTGGACCGTCTCTCCGACTTTTGCGCCGAGGAGCGCCTCGCCGAATTTTGTCTTGTAGGAAACCAGATTTTTATCGGGATTGCCGTCCCACGCGCCGACAATGTGGTAATCGGTGGTCTTGCCGTCTGCGGTTTCCGCCGTGACAGTAGTTCCGAAAGAGACTTTTTCCGGATCGATCCTGATGGCGCGGAAATCAATGGGCTGAACTGTCGCAATAAGAGTTTCAAGTTCGGAGCGGCGTCTCTGGAGGAAGCGCCTGCGTTCCTTTGCCGCATCGTATTCGGCGTTTTCACGGAAGTCTCCGAATCCGCGTGCATGTTCAATCGCCTTGTTGTTCTCCGGCACCTGAACCTTGACGATGTCGTCAAGTTCGGCGACGAGTCCCTTGTAGGAGCGGATGGATGTCATCGGCGGGCCTTCTTTCGGTTTCTTGCCTGCTTCCGCATCCTGTGCCGCAAGAAGTTTCTTGCCTTCGCCGCTTTCGATGTGCTCCTTGAGCGCCTCAGAATGGCGTGAGAGTTTTACTAGGAGACTCTGGCATTCGCCGGGAGCCATGTTGCGCATTCTCTGGATCGCGTTGATGACGGACGGAATATTGGAACCGGCGTTGGCGAGCACGAACTTCTGGAACTCCGCTTTGTCGAACAATGATTTCTTGAGTTCGCGCTGAGCCGCTGCCCACTCTTTCGGGAGTCCCTCAACGGAAAGCGCGGCGGAAATATTCGCCATCGTGATGAAACCGGTAAGTTCGCTCGGGAACTTGGACTTGTTCTTCCAGATCGCGAGAATGATGTCGGAGTTGAGATTGTTTGCCGCAAAGACCGCGTCGCTGACATCATCCACAGTCAGCGTTTCGAAGATGATCGAGATGCAGCGGAGCGGAAGCATGGTGGCGAGTTTTGCAATTTCCAGCCTGTTGTAGACCAGCCCTGCGGCTTTCAGGAAACCGGTGAAGTGTTTGACCGGAAGCCTGCCCCAGACCTCAAGCTGTTTCAGCGGAATGGAGTCATTGATCTCCTGCGGCCAGAATGCGACTTTGCCGCGCAGCGGCTGATACATGACCTTGAGTGTTTCCGCGTCCGCGGAGTTTGCGAGAAGCGCGATGCATTCCGCAAGCATTTCAAGGTCTTTGGGAGACATCACGGGCTTCAGATGCAGGAACAGTTTTGACAGTTTCTGCGCCGCCGCCATGTCCACCTTGACCGCAGCGGGATCAAGCGGGGCGAGGAGCGTGGAAAGTTCAAGGATGCTTCTGGCATCCTGAAAATCCCGCTGTTTGCGCACGGCTGCCGTCGGCGCGTCGGTCGAGGACCACCATTTTCCGAATTCCTCCGGTGAAAGGATCTGCGGGATGAACATTTTTGAAAGAACTTCTTTCATCTTTGTTTCAGAAAGATCGCCGAGAGAATATTTTTCAAGCTTCTGGCGGTAGAAGGAGGACGGTTTGAGATTGCGTTTTTCCGTGGCGATGATCGAAGTCATTTCGACGCTCGGTTCAAAGAAAAGACAGCCGGCGAGCGCGTTTGCGATCGGAATGGAGAGCTGCGCACCTGTGGCGAAAGTATTGACCGCAATGGTTGCAACGACCTTATCGACATTGACGACTCTGCCCCAGCTCTGGGAATCGATCTGATAGACGAACGCATTGGTTTTGAGTTTCTGGAGCTTTTTGATGCGTGCTGCGACATCGTGAACCGGAACGGACTGGTCTCTTGCGCCGACTGTTTTTGCGATACCCGGGCTTGAAATATAAGGAGGGAGGAATTTTCTGACTGCGTTGTGAAGGGCTGTACGGAAGTTCTGCGTATCAAGGATTGAATTTTCTGCGAGATAGAGACAAACGGCTGCTTTGTCATCGAACTTGGCTACTGTGTCATCCCATGCTTCAAAAAGGAAATCGAAGTTCGCTGCCGAGTCCTTTAAGAGTTTCACATCACATGTTTTTATTTCCGAGAGA
>DXVA01000247.1:6352-6712 GCA_019408975.1 Lentisphaeria bacterium
GTGCAGCGGTAACGATCAGGTCATCCAACGCCTGCTGTTCCGTAATCATCAGATCACGCTCCTTATTTTTATGTCAATTAGCCGATTGTAATTCTTCATAACCTGATAATATACGATTTCCTGCATTGTTTTTCAAGAAGGCGTTTTTCCGATTTTTCTTTTTTTTTGAGCTGATCTACTGGATGCTGTACCTGCTGGAAGTAAAAAACGGGGCAATGTCTTTTTACTGTAAAAGACGGAAAACTCTGCCCTGAATGATTTTCAGATTTCGACGGATGCATGCCGAATTGAAAGAAATGATAAAAATATGATTTTTCTTTCCTGCCGCCCTTGCTTTTGCCATGGCAGGTGATATAATAT
>DXVA01000248.1 GCA_019408975.1 Lentisphaeria bacterium
GCTCTGCATCGCAAAAATGCTTCGTGCAGGACTTTCAGTCCTGCTTCGTTCCAGCAGAATAAGCTGGTCGCCGCAGGCGAAATTCCCGATACCCCGCGTGCTCTGCACCGGGGTTGTTCATTTTTTAAGATCGTTTTCCCTATGGCGCGGGGGATGCGGAATGCGCCGGCTGGTGCAGGGGATTGCCGTCAATGCGGGGCAAACGAATTTGCCGCCTTTGAAAAATTTATCATTGTTTTCATTAATACCGTCTTCCAGTTACATCATCCAGAAAGGCGGTTTGTCGAGCTCGTGCGTTTTCCATGAGTCATCGTAAAAAACTTTCAGGAGAAACAGCCCGAGAGCGGGAGCGGTATCCCTTGCCGCGGAACGGCTTCGCGCCGCCAGCATTTTCCCGATTGCATCAGGCGGCAGGTTGCCGCGCCCGACATCTGCGACGGCGCCGACGATGCTGCGCACCATTTTATAGAGGAAGCCATCTCCCATGATGTGAATGCAGACCAACGGCCCGAACTGTTTGATTTCCGCTTTATAGATCGTGCGGACATGATCTTTGGAGGGATCAAGCTCAACTGTGAATGTGGAGAAGTCGTGGGGGCCTTCGATCTGCTTCAATGCTTCGCGCATTCCGTCAAGATTGACCAGGTCGCTGATATGCCAGCTCCAGCGGCAGGTAAACGGATTCAGGTCGCCTGTGTTGATGACATAGACATATGCCTTGCTGTGTGCGGAAAAACGGGCGTTGAAATCCGGTTCGGCAATCACCGCCTCTCGTATTTTGATACTCGGCGGGAGCAGACGGTTCAGTGCCTTTTTCACTTTCCAGTCCGGGATGTAAGGGGAAGGAGGGGCTTTGAAAGATGCCGCCATTCCGAGCGCATGAACTCCGGAATCCGTCCGGCTGCTGCCTTGAACGCGGATTTGAGTGTTGTTGAACAGGCGGCAGAGTTTTTCTTCCAGCACTTCCTGAACCGTAATACCGTTGGGTTGTCTCTGCCAGCCGTGATATTCGGTTCCGTCGAAACTCAATTCCAGGCGGAATGTCCTGATTTCGGGAGTCGTTTTCTCATCCATGGGATACACTCAGAAATCCAGTTCGCATTCCGCCAGCGGGGTGTAAACCGCACCGGATTTTTTCAGTTCGCTTTTGAATATCGCAATCTTCTGCGCAAAGGGTTCCGGCAGTTTCGGCATGGCGTCCGCCCATTTCCTGATGCGGAGAAGGTCGAACTTCACCGGCGGTTTGTTCATGCGCATGATCGTGATGTGCGGAAGAAACGGACGATTCTCTTTCGGCAGGTTCAAGGCGGCGAGGACGACGTCATCCACGCGGGACTTCAATTCTTCAAATGCGTGGGAACACTGCATCGTCACCGCGAGGGTGGATGCTTTGCGTTCACTCGGGAAAAAACGGTAGCCGGTATAGGTGAAGCGGACTTTGCGCAGATCACTCATTCCCGATTCAAACTCATCGATGAGCCTGTCCAGCGCGTTGGGTGAAGTGTCGCCGATGAACCGCATGGTCATGTGCATCCGGTCTTCGGATGTCCATTTCCAGAACGGCAGTTCCTTTTCGTAACGGATCAGGGCTTTGCGCAGATCCTGCGGTATTTCAAGCGCGATGAAGAGGCGCTGCATGGAATTTTTGTCGATCATGGCTGCACTTCCTTTCGGGGAGTCTGGTCGAAAGTGTGAAAGAAGTAGAGGGCGAAAAATGCGAATACGCCGCTGTAAATGGCGTTGACGCTCCAGTTCGGGTGGGATACGGAGTAGCCGGGGATGACTGTGACAATCTGCCCGATGATCATGAAGACCCAGGCATAAAGCAGCTTGACGCGCCTGGAATCACGTTCATAGGCGCATTCCCCGAGGCGGATCAGGGCAGTGAGCAGGAAGTAAAGCCCGATGATCAGCGTGTCCGTGGTATGGAAGAAGAACAGGACGAACAACACGAAAAAGAGTCCGCCGTTGGTGAGTGCAAGATAGAATTTCTGAAGCGGGCGTTCCGTGCCGAACTTGTTGATCAGCGCGCCGATCTGCCAGATCGCCTGCATCATGGGGGCGGCGCACGCGAACGCGGCAAGCATCTGCGTGGAACGGCAGCCCGGCGTGGCGACGGCGAATGCCGCCACGATCATGACGCAGGTCTCCAGCCAGAGACGTTTGCTGCCGATGCGTCTGCGGAGGAGTGCGGTCACAAGGACAGCCGCAATCGTGATCAGAACCGGGAGAAAACTGAACGGGCCCGCCAGATATGTCACGAGAATTGCCGCGAACCCCCATGCCTGCCCCGCATATTCTTCGCGCGTGATGAACCGGATATTGCCGGAAGCGGAGTCCGCACGCGAGAGAATCTTCTTACGGATGGTCTGGAGATTTTCCGTGATCACATAGATCAGAAACACGGTAAGCGCCACGAAACGGTAATCGCAGACCGGCGGCATCAGGTATTTTGTCGCGGGAATCGCGAGCAGAAGTATGATGACCGAGAAATTACGGCGGAAAGGAAGGAAGCTGCGCAGTAGAAATGCCGCTTCGACTTCCAGAAAAAGAAACGCTGTGATGATGGAGATATCCGCAAGCATGACTCCGTCGATGAAGATCATGGAGGTCGCAAATCCGAATATCAGCAGGACCAGCCCGGCATAGGAGAAGATCACGAATTCCCTCAGCTGCTTCAGCCTGGGAATCAGACAGCCGAGAAACGGGAAGTAAATGAAGTATTTTGAATGCGGGAATGCCAGCCAGTGCAGGAAGCCTTCCTGAAACAGGAGAAGTGCGCCGGCGACCAGCGGAATCAGGCAGAATGCCGCGGAAAGCCGGTCGGAAAGGGTTGCTGTTCCGGTTCTGTTCGGAGAGAGGAATGAATCAGGGCTGCCGCGGAGAACTGTGCTGTAAACCACAATGACCCCGATAAGGATCAGCGGCGCTGCAACCGCCACGCCGTAAGGCAGTTTCAGCAGAAGAAAGAGAGCGGTCGTAAAGAGGAAGAACCCGCAGTAGGGATGAATTTCCCGGCATGCCGCTTTCTGCCTGTACATGATCCGGAAGCCGTTGAGGACGGCGAGGAGCCCGAACACGGCAACGAATTTGAGCGTATTGCCGGAAAGTTCAAAAAGCGGGCTCATCAGCACGCGCCTGGAAAGAAACGTGACCCCCATGCTATGGTCCATGGCGACCGCCCACATGACAAGTTCCAGCGGAAGAATGAACACAAACAGGAGGCAATATAAAAAAATATGGAATCGCACTTATTTTTTTATCCTTTTAACTTACTTTTCCCGGCGCTCCCTGATTTGACTGCCCCCATGACCGCCAGCTCTTTTCTCAACCGCTCCGGATTGAACGAAGCAATCGTCAGCCATTTGCCGCCATATTCGAATGTCGGAACGCGCCAATCCTTTCCATCATTCGCTTCAATGACTTTTTCCAGAACCACCGGCGGCTGGTACTCGACGTTGATGGATACAAACGGAATCTCGTTTTTTCTCATCCATCCGAGTGTCCTTTCGCAGATGGGACACCAATCCGTTACATACACTTTCAGCATTTTGGCACCCCCCAGTGTTGCAATGTTGTCAGTATGGCTGTCTTGCGGCAGCCGTTGATTCTCTGTCAGGTAAAATAGCATCATGTACGGAGAAAGCAAGTCAAGTCAAAGGCATTCGGGACAACTAATTCCAAAAGATCGGCGCGACGGAGAGGGAATTTTACTCAGCCCTATAAACTTCCCTTCCGCACCGCTGTTTTTTTATCCCTGCCGTTTTCCGGAATCAGGATGGAGCGCCGGAAGTGCTGAGAACGGAAAATCGAAAGGCGGAACTCATTTTTCATCCGGAAAATGAGTTCCACGCTGTCCGAGTATTGCCGGCCTGCCAATCCTTTTCGATGCTTTTTTTTCCGCTTTTCTCTTGTTTTCTTTCTTTACCGGTGCTACTTTTAAAGAGAATTTCCGTGTCACGACCTGGCGTTGTGCGCGGAGCGCCGGACACGGGGCGCTCACAGGAACGCGTACAAAGGCATCTTCTGAAAAGAAAAAAGGAAAGAAAGGATAAACAATGGGACTGTCGGAATTGTCCGGCAGCGCCTCCGTGCGGACATATCTGCGCAGTTTTCTGTGGATATGCGTCGCGGCGGTGCTGTGTGTCTGTGCCTCTGTTTCTGCTGGTGATTTCGAGGAGAGCCGCTTTGATGCGATTATCGGAGAAGTCGCGGAAAACTATGATGTGGATCCTCTCCTGATCAAAGCGATGATCTGGCATGAAAGCCGTTTCAATCCTCTTGCAAAAGGCAGGGCAGGAGAGATCGGACTCATGCAGATTAAAATGATTGTCGTTCAAGACTGGGCGAAAGCCAAAGGAGTGAAGACTCCCGCCCGTGAAGAAATTTTTGATCCTTACATCAATATTGAGATCGGAACCTGGTATTTTGCCCGCGCATTCAATAAGTGGCAGAAGAGCACCCATGCGCTTCTGCTTGCGCTCGGAGAATACAATGCGGGTCCCGGGCGGGTCCGCCGCTGGATCAGCCGGTTCAATGGAAATAAGGAGCTGGCGATTTCCCGGTCTGCCTCCGCCGGTTATGTCAAATCAATCCGTGACAAATATCTGGAATATACGATAGAACACGCCGGCGTCATTGCCTCCGCCTCCGGCGGGGGACAGTGGCAGGCGGTTCTCTCCCGGTAATCTTTCCGATATTGTATTTGCCACTTATAATATCCCTTTTACGAATGCTGGAGATGATGCCATATCATACTGCCGGCGGAAAAAACACCTTCCGGGGCAACGTGTTCCGGAAGGTGTTTTTTGTTGCTGATCAGATATTCCGTTTCTTGTATTTGAATCCTTTGTGCAGGCTTACTCCCACTGCCGCAAGGAAGAAGAAAACAGCCCAGAGAAGGATGCGGAATTCCTTGATTTTCGCGGCATGGACGTAGAGTCTGTTGCAGAAGAAGAGCGCCCAGAGCCCGAAAAGGATGCTGCGTGCGGCTTTTGCCGGTTTGCAGGGCCTGATGAAAGTCACGATAAGCCCGGATAGGCTTGCCGCCGCGATGGCGCAGCCTTTGACAGCCGGCACGGTGCCGTTCACCAGAAGAACCGCCAGAAAGAGTGCCGAAAGCGCAACGATTCCCCAGAGCAGAATCATGCGGAGAATCCGTGCCGTTTTGTCGTCGCGGATTGTTGTGACGGTCAGGAGGAGCAGGAAAACGGCGCCTGCGGGGATAATGGGATTTACTGCGGGCAGACAGCGTGCCGCGATTCCTCCCGCAAGAACTGTGAAGATGCACCATGTGTGCGTGGCGTTCCGGCGGATTGCCGACTGAAGCAGGATCAGAACAGCCGCTCCGCCGGTCCAGCAGGGAGATACCGGATATCCGGCAAATGCGAGGATTGCCAGTATGAGCGCCGCCCCGTATTCGCCGCAGGGAACTCTGCGGAACCAGGCATAGAGGTAGAACGCAAGTGCGGCAAACAAGCCGATGCTCCAGGGTTTGACCTGGAGCACGCTGCAGAAATAAGCCTGCGGTGCGTTCATCTGTTCCGGGGTGATCATCGTTGCGAGAAAGAGAAGCGGCAGGCAGAGCCGGGACAGCGTATTCCGGCGGTGAAGCATTGCATACTCCATTGCCAGAATCATTCCCGCAAGCAGAATCGGAACCCACATCCAGAGCATGAACCCGCTTTCCAAAGCATGGAACCCGCCGATGCCGCGTGCCGGATCGAAGGAGATGGTCAAGAGGTAGATGCGGAAAAGCGCACCAGCACCGAGCAGTCCCGCGATGCTCCACGGAAAATACGGAGTCTTCCATGGCGTTCCGCTTTCGGGAATGCTTTTCTGATACAGATACGGCAGAAAACCGAGCAGGACGGCTGCGGCTGCGACCGGAAAGAAAAGAATGGCGAGAGCTCCCGGCAGACGATCGTCCGGGTACATTGCGATAAGCCGGGCATTGAGTACCGGATAGAGAAAAAAGAGAGCCAGCATGGAGTATGCCGCGGCGAGGAACCGCGGTGCAATCCGGATTTTGAGAATGCGCCTCAAGCTTTCAAGGACCAGAACGGAGAAGAACAGACCTCCGCCGGACCATTTCAGACCCGTCGTCAGCCCGTCAAGCATCTGACTGTCCGTACTGACGGACAGGATCATCAGAAGGAGCAGTATGATCAGGAGAATGGAGCGGGCATCGTCCCAGACGTGTCCCCACTGGACGATGAAGACAGCGGTCGCCGCCAGCAACAGCGTATAGGAGGCGATCAGCCCGACGGGGATCAGAGTCGGCAGTGCGATATCCGATGTCCCGAAAAGGACGCTTTGCGCATAGAGGATGATGGCTGCGCTGATAAGGTAGAACGGATTGCTGTTGTAGATGAGCCTGAAAATGCCCGTCAGAGTGATTTCCGTTGCAAAATCGCTTTCCTTTCCGGTTTCAAGTTCTTTCCACTCCGTGGAATAATGCGGATGGGAATGAGGGATCTTTTTCTTTCCCTCCGTGATTCCGTTCTTTTTTTCTTCTGTTTTCGCCGTTTCCGGCGCCGATGCAGTTTCCATGATGTGTTCCGTCATAGCACAACTCTCCTTTTTTGTGTGTTTGATCGTTTTATCATTAACTCTCGTTTACTATCATTATAATAACTTCCAAAAAAAATACAAGAGGCATTTGACGAAAAATAATAATAAAATATATTAAATGAT
>DXVA01000249.1 GCA_019408975.1 Lentisphaeria bacterium
CTTCGAGGGTGAAAATAAGAATTTTCACCCTCATAGAGCTCCTCATCGTGATTGCAATCATAGCCATTCTGGCGGCAATGCTTCTGCCGGCGCTGAATAAGGCGCGCGCTAAGGCTTATGCGATTTACTGTGCGTCGAACCAGAAAACGGTCGGCACAGCCGGCGCCATGTATTCCAACGATTTCGACGGCTGGATTGTTCCGACGGCAATGCCGCCTTTCGGGGTCGGGGGAAATTGGGACCGCGGGGGAGTCTGGTATGGCAATCTGGCGGGATTGGACGGGAAATCATCCTACGGAGTGAAATACAGGGCAAATGCGCCGAATGCAAGCGGAACGACCTATGTCTGTCCTGCGGAGTCCGTTCCGCTGGGTGATATGGGCGTTGGCGAATTCGGTTATACGCACTACATAGCTAATGTGGGGCTTTCCGGCATCCATAATTCATTGACTTCCACCCAGAACAAAATGCGCCGGATTGCCGATGTCAGGATTCCGAGCATTGCAGTCTGGATAGGAGACGGCGTGATCAGAGACAATCCGGGCAGCTGCAACATACAGATGCTTGCGTTTCGCCACGGCGCAGCGGATTCGCGGAAGACAGGCAGTTATTCCGATCCGGTGCCTTATTACCTGAAAGGCAGGGCGAACATTCTTTTTGCCGACGGGCATTCCGCACCGAAGAGTGTCGTGGATATGGTGTTGCCGGGCAATCCGGTTTATGGAAGGCTCACTTCGGCGAAGACAGCCGACTGCGGATATGATCGCACTGCGGGAAAAACATACTGAAAACATAAAACAGGGAGAATAAAATATGAAATTGCAGACATGTATGCTGATCTTCGGCGCGGCCTTTTTCCTTTCCGCGTCCGAACTGATTCAAAACGGTTCTTTCTCCAATGGATTGGAGCATTGGAATGTGCCGAAGGCGGGAAATGATTCACACACCGCATCTGAACTTGATAAAACGGTGTCCGCCGATTCAGGTTCCGCTTCCGTGAAGCTGATCCGGCTCAAAGCCGGAGGAGTGGCATGGCGGCCGTATGCGATTCAGCGGGGGATTAAGCTGAAACCCGATACGCAGTATGAGATTTCCTGTTACATCAGGGGCGGGGACATTCCCGTTCAGCCGAGAACCGGCGCTTATATCGCGGTAACGGTCGGGAATAAGACGCTTCACTATGGAAGCAAGGGGCTCTGGAAGTATGATACGGGAACTTTCGACTGGACGGAGGTTCGGCACCGCTTCAATTCCAAATATTTCGACGGGACGGATGCGATTGTCGCACTTGGCATCCGGGATTCGACAGGCACGGCATGGTTTGATTCCATTTCACTGAAAGAGGTCGGAAAAGAACCTGCAAAGGTATCATTCCAGGCAGATCTGTTTCCGCTCAATTTCCTGAAAGATGCTCCGTTCGGCATTTGTGAGAATCTGCCGGGGACACTGAACCTGCGTGGAAAGGGAAGCGGAAAATATATCGGAAAGAGTGCGGTCATGACGCTCGATATTCCCGAATTCCTGACACTGGAAGGGGTGTCGGAAACTCATGCCATGCTGCGCAACGGCAAACGCGATTTAATTGCGCAGGATGTTACGGAAAGTCCTGTGAAGCGCAATGGCGAGGATTACCGGCGCTACCGGATCGCTTTCGAGAAACAGTTCAATGTCTGGTTCGGACAGCCATGGTACACCCAGCGTCTTTTTTTGAATGCGGCGACGGGAAGTGCCGGAAAAAAGAGCCCGATTTACTGGACGTTGAAAATCGGTGAGGAGGAACAGCCGGAGCAGTCGGGCATGGTTGAGGTTCTTCCGCCCGTGAAAACCGGTTTCCGCCCGTGCGGGAAGTTCGGATTCATGATCTCACAGTCCGGAGCGGTTCATTCTCCTTTTCCGGAGCTGGGCAAAAAGATGACGGCGTTCTGGCACACGCTTGCAGAACAGCCGTTCAAGCTGAACGTAATCAACGAGAAACCGGACCCCGCCTACCGGAACTGCATGATGCTCGGCGGGAACTATATCATGTTTCCGTATCAGGATTCCAGAAAGGCGCTGGAGCAATACCGGAAAAAAGCCCCCGCGGATATGGATTCCGAAGGAAAACATACCCATTATACGGCAAACTGGTATCAGCTAGACGATCCGGAAAAGCTTTTTGAAACATACCTGCGGAATTCGATCAGGGAATGGCGCAGGACGAATCCGGAAGTCAAGGTCGCGATCTGGGATTTTGAACCCGGAGCGAAGGGGCTGGATGACGCGGGGCGCGCCCGTTTCGCAAAGAAAATGAATCTGCCGTCCGTTCCTTCCATTGCCGTCGTCAATCAGAAATACAAACGTCAGTGGCTTGATTATATGATCGGGCTTCATGCGGAGTATATTGCAAAGGTTGCGAAAATCTTCCGCGAGGAGGCGCCGGGAACGGAGTTCTGGCTCTGCTCGGACAATCTCCATGCCGGCGAAGCGGGTGGACGGGTAGCCGCATGGTGCGCGGTGGATGCTGCATTGTCCGATCCTGCTGTCGATCTTCATCTGCATATGCCCTACTACACGGGAACGAGGTTTTACGACGATGTGAAATACAATATCGAATCATTGAAAAAACCTTTTTTCCCCTTGACCGATCCTGCGGAACGCCTGTGGAGTTTCTTCCGCCAGTACACGCCGGAAAAGCTCAGGCAGAATATTGTTGCGACTGCGGCGCTCGGCGGCGCCGGATTTGGGTTATGGCCGGACGACACTCTTTCCGGACATTATTTTCACAGTATCGCCTCCGCTTATGAACTGATTTCGGGAAGCGAGGATTTTTATGCGGACGGCAAACGTGTTGAAAGCCAGTTTACCTTTACCCCGGAGAACACGGTATCGAAAGAGGTGACTTCCGCCAACGGGGGGAAACAGATGCTCCATTTCCCTGATTTTTCACGGAATCTGAGATGCCTTGTACATGAAAAAGACGGCGGATTCGTATTCACTCTGTTCAATTATGATGAAAAGGAGCCTGTTGTCCTGAATGTGACGGGCAGAGGGATGAAATTCCTCGTGAAAATTCCTCCGAACGGGGTGGAAGTTGTACATTCGTCAAAACTTCCGAAGCAGGAACCGCTTGCGGCGGAAATCAGGGCGATGCGGGCAAAAAATAACGCCGGTGATCTTTTCCGCGAGGTGAAGGGCAAAGACGCTTCCATTGTCTGGGGCGCCAGCGCGAAAGGAAGCCCGGTACTCAAAATCACCGGTGCCGGGCTTCATGCGGAGATGGATGCTCTGGGAACATGCGAACTTACCGCCCTGAGTGCCGCCGGCGGCAGGGAGATGCTGTCGGGCGGGCATCTCGGCAGGCTGATGCTGTATGATGCAAAGCAGCCGCGGTTTCAGTTCCTGCCTGGCGGGATGAAGATCGACGGCGGGGCTCCGGAAATTGTTTCCAATGCGGTGATTCCAGCCTATGAAGGCGCGAACCCGGAACAGAACCCGTTGATGGATCTCAGGATATCAAGAACTTTCGAGCTGAAAGGGAACACGGTTTTCGTTAAATTCCGCTTCAGCAACCCGACCGCGCATTCCATGAATTTCGGATTCAGGGTGAATAACTTTCCGCAGCCGGGACTGCGTTTCGGCAAAAAGAACCTGACCATATCTCTCGGAACGGAAAAAGTCACTCAGAACAGCGGGCTTGACAATCTGTTTCTCCGGAAAAATGTGAAGATTGATTTCCTGCCTCATGCAAAGAGCCGTCTCTGGGACGGCGGCCCGGTTGTGGTCAGCGCACATGATAACGTGCTGAAAGATTCAATGGCTTTCCTTCCAGGCGCCGGATTTGAAGGCGTCTATTGCTGGAATGCCAATTCAAAGGTGCCGATGATGACCGTTGAGTTTCTGAGCGGCAGAGTTTCACTTGCCCCCGGAGCGGAACGCGAGTTTCATTACAGAATTGAAGTTGGAAAGTGACCTGTGCCGGCGGACAGGCTTTCCAGCCATTTTCGCGCTATGCGCAGTAAATCTTTTCACAGTCAAATCCTGTCTATTGAAAAAAAGGAACAGGGCATTATCTTATGAGAAACGTGAGAGGCGAAATGTGGAAAGATCTGAATATTGCGGACCTGCCGAGATTGAGCCGTTTTCCTTTTCCTGTTCAGTCGCTCGGCTATACGCATGGCGGAATCTACCCTGAAGGGACTTATCATTATGAGCGGTTCGAGGTATGCATCCGGCGTTATTCGCAGGCTGTTACGGCTTCGGAATGCGTCAATGGAACGGCTTACCGGGTCAAGTTTCCGAATGTCATCATGAAAACGCCGGGAACGATTCATAGTTTTGCTGTGGATCTTCCCCGCGATGTAGTCCATTTCACTTATGCAGCGGAAATGGAAGCCCCCCTGCGGGAGATGCTTCCGTTTCCCGAAAAACCGATCTGGGAGATTCATCTGGGAACCAAGGAGAACCAGCTGATTACCGAACTCATGGACCTCATGGAAAAGTCTCATGAATTCGGCGTCACCGACAGGATCGATCTTGCGGCGTTCCAGCTTCTGGAACTTTTGATATTCAGTTACAATTATTCCATTCTGCGCCCGGATTATTATGAAACGAGAATTCGCAGTATCGCTTCTTATTTTCAACTGCACTACAAGGAGGAGATCGATATTGTAAAGCTGACGGCGCATTACGGGATGTCGCGCAGCACGTTTCTCCGCCACTGGCAGAGATTTTTCCGGAAAACTCCCGGACAGTATCTGCTGGATCTGAAACTTCAGGAGGCGTGCCGTCTCCTGCAGGAGGATCGCAGGCTGTCCGTCAGTGATCTGACCTTTGAACTCGGATTCAAAGAGGCGGCTTACTTCTGTTCCCTGTTCAGGAGAAAGTTCGGCATGACTCCGCTTCAATTCAGGAATCATGCCGAAACGGAAAGATTTTCAAACTGAACGGCAGACGCGGCGAACCGCATTCAGCCGTTCAGCTTTTATGAATGGCGGAAGATCAGGGCAGTTCCGCCGCCCGCGCCGTTTCGGAAAGTTTCGCGGGGAACTTTGCAAACGGGCGGAGATGGAAGCGGAATACATAGCTTCCCGCCTTGCTTCTGTATTTTTCAAGCGTATCGGGACCGCAGGAAGCGGTTCCGAGTCCGCGCTGGAAGAAGTCGAGTTTCAGGTAGATGCAGTCGTCCGCCTCCAGTTCATGCTCATGCATGGTCTTGTAGAGGGTCTGCATGGAGTAACGGCTGACCGAGAATTCCATGTGTTCCGGCGCTGCAATCAGGATGCCTTGCCCTGCTGCATTGCTCAATGCCGCAAAGCGGACATCCGTGCGCTGTCCGTTTTCCTGCGGCATGATATACGGCACGTGCATCTCATCGACTGTGGACCGGTAAAGCCCGACCGGATATCCTGCCTTTCTGTCGCAGTAATTTTCCTGCGGCCCGCGCCCGAACCATGTGACGTTTTCGAATTCCGCCGGAAGTTTCAGCAGAACACCGATTCTCGGCAGATCGTCAAGCCCTTTGCCGATTTCAAAACAGTTTTCAAAACGGATCACGCCGTCCGGCCCGATGGTTGCCGTTTCCCGCAGTGTAATGCGGTCTTTGAGCACGTCTCCCTGCCAGACTGATGTGACGGCCGCCGTATTTTTCTTCGCGGAAATTGTCTGTTTCACCCTGCGGAAGGAATAAATGCCTTTGTCTGTTTCCCATTGATACAGAACCTTGTATTTCTGTTCCAGCGGAAGCGTCGTGATTTTGAGTCCGTCATTGTCAATCGGAGCACGTGCGATATTGAGTTCGGGAAGATTGAGGATCAAAGGTTGTTTGCCCAGGGCAAGAAATGCTTTTTTTGCACTGAAATCAACCTTGATACTTTTTTCCGGGACAAGTTTTACATCGTTCCGTCTGTTTGCGGCAAACGGCATCTTGAACTGTTCCCAGGCGACTTCAAAACCGGGGTCCGCCCACAGGGTTTCTTTCTCAAGAACCGCATGGAAAGTGAGGAAGCATTCCTGTCCTGCGGCAAGTTCGGGATATTTCAGATTCAGTTGGAAAATCATCGTATTGTCTTTTTTCTCAACTTGATAGGCGGAGAACCATGCTTCCCGGGATATTTCCTGTTCAATGCGAAACGGGCGCGGAGGCAGGTCAAGGACGCCGAGAGTTCCCTGCTGAACCGTTTTGCCGTCCACCGAGAGTTCCCAGTTGATGCGAAGATCGGAAAGACTTTTGAAGTATCTGCGGTTGATGATGCGGAAACGCCCCGCCTTTGCGTCGACTTCTTCAAATTTTACTTCCTGCGCCAGCTTTTTGAACTCGTAAAGCCCCGGATGTGCCGTTCTGTCCGGCCAGATGACCCCGTCCGTGATGAAATTGTAGTCGGAAGGCTTGTCGCCGAAATCGCCGCCGTAGCACCAGCAGGGCGCACCGTCTTTTTCGCCTGTGCGGATGCCGTGGTCGAGCCATTCCCAGATGAAGCCGCCCTGGAGACAGGAGTATTTTTCAAATGCATCGAAATATTCTTTGAGTCCGCCGTTGCTGTTACCCATTGCATGAGTGTATTCGCACATGATCATCGGGCGCGGGTCGTCGGTGATTTTTTCCGCCCATTCCGTAATGCGGTCGACATGGGGATACATCGGGCAGACGATATCGGAGAGATGTGCATTGAAGTCGTATTTCCAGCCGTGAGTCGCTCCTTCAT
>DXVA01000025.1:0-6560 GCA_019408975.1 Lentisphaeria bacterium
TCCGGCGGCAGCGGATCCCTGAAAACAGGATTGGCTTTGAGATATTCAACACCGGGACTTGAAGGATGCGAGGCAAAAAAACGAGTGCCCCTGTTATTCTTGCAACTTATTCCTGCATAGGCGGAAACATCAGTTGAAGAAGAGAGGAACGGAGAGGACGAGCCCCGTAACGACAGGGATCGAAAAGTTATCGTCGATATGAAGCTGTTTTTCGAAAAGTTCCACCGCCGCCGCTGGAAAAACGCTGACCGCTCCCCAGAAATAAAAGACAGGAGGCATGTTGGAGATCAGGAGGAAAAGTGCACAGCCGATATAACCGGCGGCGAGAAAAGCGATGACGCCCTCCCATGATTTGCCGTTGACCGTTTTATGGCGTCCGAACCTGCGCCCGATCAAAGCCGCGGCGGTGTCTCCCAGCAGCATGACAGCCATGCAGCATGCCGCGATTTTCCCGGGGAACAGTGCAAGGGCGAGACATGCCGAAGCGAAGACATACGGCCCTCCGCTGATGACCCATTGCCCCGGCTGGGGTTTGTTCCGCAGCATTCCGCCGAAGAAGCGGTCGTAGAGGCGCACCAGCCACGGAACCCCGGCGGCATAGGCGTGTTCCACCAGCAGATTCAGGATAAACATGATGCCGAATGCGATGCAGAGCCGGAACCGCGGCAGGAAACACATTGCCAGAGGCATCCACAGCGAACTTAAATGAATCAGTTTGCGCCGGACTTCATTCCAGTAGGAGATTCCGCTTCTGTCCGTTGTATCCATTTATTTTGAATGCCCCTTTGCTTTATTGTCCCATCGTTTGCATTCCTTTGCCAGACGGTGATGCAGGCGCATCAAGCCGAAAAGATTCAGGAGAGAGTTCCGTTCATAGCGATAGACCGGCAGGGGGATTGCCAGAAACGCCGGTTTGTAGTCATATTCGCCGGGGCCCATAAAGAAATATTTGACTTCCGGATGTTCCGCATACAACTGCTGAACGAGTCGGTAAGTCAGGTAGAAACCGGGGGAAAATTTATCCAGCAACCCCTTTTTGCGTGTCAGATGCGTGAAATTGAAGGATTCCCCGTTGATATATCCCAGATTTGCCGCAACGGGATTGCCGTCGGCATCCAGCATGAGCCAGCTGAAGTTTTTGCCGAGCCGGATCAGTTCCTGGTAAACGGTCCAGACGCCGTTGTTCTCCGCGGAGCCCGCCGCATATTTCGGAAACTGTTCGGCGTAAAGCTGCTCGAATCTGCGGAATGTTTCCCCGCTGTTGAGCGGCAGAATCCTGACTCCCTGTTTGGGCAAAGCGTTCCGTATCCAGCGGAGTTTTTTGCGGTTCTTGTCGGAGAGCGCCGCGAACCAGCCGTCGAAGCTCCCGAAGGACGCCATATCCAGCACCCAGTTCGTTGTGACGCAGAGCCGTTTGAATCCGCCGACGGATTCCACTGCCGGAGCGTGCATTTCATCGAAACTCTGCACATTCATTTTCCGGTGACCGGCGGGAGAATGAAAGAGATACTGCGGAATGCCGTCTCCGCCGCAGCAGGCGTTTTCCCAGAAAACATGAGAGAGAATCCTTTTCCGCTCCGGACATTCTTTCAGCAGGTTCAGGCAGTGCAGCGCCAGGTCGCGGCGTCCGTTCAGATACGCATCTTCATAAACGGTCATCTTTCTTCTCCCTGAAATCCGTCGAAACAGACCCGTTCGGTGTGGAACATGTCATGAATCGCCGCAAGCAGAGGATGGCGGAAGACGAAACAATTCTTGCGGAATTTCTTCCAGCGGGGCGAGACGCCGAGTCTCGGCAGCGCTTTCCGATTGTCTCCCGCCTGAATTGTCCCCTTTGCCACTGTGAACTGTATCAAACCCAGTTCGGAAACTGCATCAAGCGCATCTGCGGTGTAATGTCCCCACGGCCAGAAGAACATCTGCGGTTTGCATCCGGTAATCGCTTCCAGTTTTTCACAACAACTGCCGATATCCTCTTTCAGCATCTCCCGGAATGCCTCGGGCGGTTCGCCGTCCTGCGGCATGGCAAGAGCGCTGACCCCGAGACTGCCTTTCACGTGGCGTGTCCCATGCGCTTCGATCCGCCAGGCTCCGGATTCCTGCATCGCTTTCAGTTCGGAGATGTTTACATAGGAGCGCAGATCCCCTGCTGCTGCGCGTTTTTGCGCCTCCACCATGCGCAGGTTCAGGATTTCACCGGATTCCGTTTTGCGGAGGGCGCCTTCATGGAGATATCCGGCGGACATCGCCAGTGTTGCCCGGAGCCCTCTTGCTTTCAGGATTTCCGTGGCAAACAGCCAGTTGTCGAGCCAGCCGTCGTCGAAAGAGAGCGCGGCATAGGGGCGCGGCGCATCTTTGAGCCTGCCCTGAACATAATCCAGAACCTCCTCGGGGGTCAGAAACTGATAATGCTTCTGCAAATAATCCAGCTGACGGCGGAACATCGGGACGGAAACCGCCTCGGGATGTTCCTGCGGCAGAATGCGGTGATACATCAGCATTGTCAACATGGTAAAAGTATTTCCTCCGTAAAACAGGTTTCGTCTTCAGGACTGCTTAAATTACTCTCTTTTGGAGAAAAATCAACCGGAGGACCCGAAGGATGCCGGAGATTTAAGTGAATCAGGGAAAAAGAGGCAGGGAAAAAACGTTTTTCTGAATGAACAACTCCGGTGCAGAGCATGCGGGGTATCGGGGATTTCGCCTGCGGCGACCAGCTTATTCAGCTGGACCGAAGCAGGACTGGAAGTCCTGCACGAAGCATTTTTGCGATGCAGAACATCGCACTATGAAACCAATTTTTTTTAATAAAATATTCCCGCGCCTTGAAAAACGGGCGAGGGAGAATATTTTATATCCGTTGTCAAAATTTATGAACGGGAAAATCTTGTAATGAAATCTGAATGCTTGAAAAAGAACGGATGCCGCCTCATCCTGTCGGCGGGACTTGCCATACTTTCCGGTTGTGCCGGCGAGCCCTGTGCATCGGGATCAGTGAAAAATGCGGATGCGGTTCCGACGGAAGTAAATGCAAAGGTGCAGGACAGTATGGAAATCATGCGTTATGACGGGCCATTGAACAGGCATGGCTGGAAATTTCTGGAATCAAAAGCGGGAGAGATGGTCTATGTCCCGTTCGAGGGGTATTATGAAAGCAAGGGTGGACGCGTTCAGTCCCCGGTTGTCAAACTGAACAAAAAAAGCGGCGAGCCCGCTTATTACTCGATTGAGTTCAAAGCGAAGACCAGGGACCACTGCTACTGGTGGGTCGATCTTTTCGACGCTCAGGGCAGGCCGCTCCCGGACATCAACAGCGCGGTATACCCTGCTGACGGTGAAATGACTTATAAGGAGATGATTTATGTGCAGGGCAAAGCCGACGCCATGCAGCTTGCCTTTATTTCAAAGGACGGCGTTTCCGTTCAGGACATCGTCGTGAAGAAGGTTTCCGCGGAAGATGCCGCCGCATGGTGCGACGCTCTTTACAGAGAGATGCCGCAGCTTGTGTTCAAGGATAAAGCCCCGGCTTCTCTGCCCCGCACTGCGGCGGCGTTGAAAAACGGCACGCCGTGGCGGATCGTGATGCTCGGAGACAGTATCATGAATGACAGTTTCAATTCCGTATTCCAGTCTCTCGTAAAACGCGATTTCCCGAAATCCGACTGTGACTTCGTAATTTCCGTCCGTGGTTCTACCGGATGCTGGTTCTACCAGAAGCCGGAAAACTTCAAGGCTTACGTGGCGGACCTGAAACCGGATCTTCTGATCATCGGCGGTATCAGCAACCCGAAAAAGGGCGACTGGACCGGCGCAATCGTAAAAGTAATCGAACAGGCGCGCGAACTGGGATGCGAAGTGCTCCTGCTGAGTCCGCCGCTGTCACTCGACTGGCGTCCGGCGTCACCGGAAAATCCTGCGCTGCCTGCGGCGGACATCACGTGGAATGAAACTACGAAAGACTGCCGCGGGGAACAGCTGCTCCGACAGGCTCCGTATCTGGAGGTTGCCCGCAGAACGGGGGTTCCGTTCTGGAATCTGACTCCGCTCTGCGCCGATTACCTGGCATCTTCCGGCAAACCGCTGGGTTGGTTCAACCGTGACCTGATTCATAACAATGACCGGGGAAAACAGGCGATAGGGCGAATTCTGCAATTCCATTTCCGTTTATTGAAACAGGAACCGTAAGCAGAGTCGGACGAAATTTTCCAATACAGAGAATATGCCGGAGGCTCCGGCATATCACCAGAAGAACTCAGGACAACGGCGCAAAGGCGGGATTGCCCTGACTGTTTACTGCAACACACTCCATTTCCACCAGCCACGCCGGACGGCATACGGGAGCGCGGACGACCACAAGCGGAAGTTCAGGCGGCAGGCGTCTGTCAAGGACGCTCCGCACCGGTGACGCATCCGCAGGGTCGCGCAGGTAGACGGTCGCCCACTTCAGGTCGGACAACGTCCCGGCGGAGCTCTCCATGAGAGCCGCGACATTGTCCACAAGCCGTTCCGTCTGTTTTGTGACGTCATAGGGATGCACCACCTGTCCCCGGCTGTCAATGCTCGCCGTCCCGGAAATAAAGTAATGGGAACGGTCTCCCAGCACAAGCCGTGTTCCCCGCTCGAAACTGACCCCGTACAGAGCCGTCGGCGAAAGCATTTCCGGAGCGGACAGGTAAATCTGCTGTCCCTGTCTGAGATTCGTATAGTTGACGGAATCCATTTTGACGAGGCGCGACGGTTTCTCCATCTGCCCTTCGATTCCGGTGCTTGCAATGAAATGCGTCGCTGTGGAAAGTCCGTTTCCTGCGAAGAATTCGTTCCGCGCCATGACCAGCCCCGCATAATTGTTATCGACATCCCGGCAGTAAAGCCATGTGCGAACCGTATTCGCCTCAACGGTAGCATTGTGGACGGAAAGTCCGCGTTTGAGCGTCTCGAACTCATAGGCTGTCTGTTTTGCGCTGTCGGCAACCGCCGGATCAGGAGTTTTGAACCACAGTACCTTATAGTTTTTCAAAACGATCTCAAGCATTCCCTCCTGCATCTGTTTCAGTTTGCCGCCGCACCAGTGCCATGCCTCCAGCGCGATGCGCCCGCCATTCGCGGGCGGTTGCCCCACGATTGAAATAAAAGAGGATTTTCCGTTCAGAAGTTCTTTCAGGAACGGCGCCTGATTCGTAATGTCGCTCAGGTGAAAACGTAAGAGCATTTCGCTTTCCAGAGAACAGCCGTGGCGCGCGGCGATGGAAATATATTCCGCCAGCAGGGCTTCGGCTTCCTCCTTGAAGCTTTCCGCCGGAGAAGCTTCTCCTGCAAAAAAATGTTCCCTTATGCCGTTTCCCGCAAAAAATTCAGCGTGTCTTAACATTACTTCGATCCTCCTTCAAGCCTTACTGCCGGAAGAATGATTTCCGAAGTAACGCGTCTGATTTTTCCCTCTTTATCGGGTTTGCTGTTGTATTTGTAAACCACCTTGAAAAGCTGGTTGACGGTTTTTCCTTTTCCTTTCGGTTCCTGCGCCAGAGTCAATACAAGCCGGTGAGGCTTCACCTTTTCTCCCGGTTTCGGAGAAACGATCTGCCCGGGTCTGGCGCGGGATGCGTCGTTCGGAACAACCTTGACCCAGTCCGGCGGGTCGATGATTTCCAGTTCCGCCTCCGCATCCTTCGGGAAGTTCCGGGGATTCACATTGACCACAAGTTTCGCCTCGGGATTCAATTTCGCGACCGGATTTTTCGACGCCCATGAAAATTTTTCCGCGCCGCCGTATTTCCAGCGTTTCGTAAAAAGCATCTGCCGCGCCGGGACGATATGCGTATAAGCAAACGCCTGCATTGCCTCGTCGCCGGGAATCACGGTTGTTTTGAAGTCCCCGGAGCTTGCCTCGATCTCAACACGCCGCGGCTCGATTTTCCTGTTCGGTTTCGTTGTAATCGTGACAACCGTGCGGTCGCATCCTGCGGGAATGCTCTTTGGACCGTTCAGAATATAGTCGCCGCCGTGTTTCAGTTTCAGGCTGATCTCTCCGTTGAAACCGTCATGGCGCTCTGCGACAAGTGTCAAAGGCTCCGCTCCGACCATCGCGGCTTCCAGGGAAGACGGCACCGAGTAAACCGTAAAACGCGGGCGCGGCTGATCGATTCGGAGATAATAGACATAATCCCTGCCGCCCAGTCCGGCGGTATCGGAAACCGTCACCGTGTAGCGTCCGTCCGCGGGGACGGTAAAGTCCAGATACGAATCCGCCGCACCGTGGAGAATCACACCGGCTTTCAACCGTTCGCAATCATCATTGACGGCGAGTCGTTTTCCCGTTTCATCATAAACCTGAATCAGGGAATCCAGCGGGGATTTCAGGCGGCGTGCAAAGATTTCGAAAATGATCCGTTCGCCTTTCCGCGCCTCAAATACATAAGAGTCTTTCCCGCCTTTTTCCATGACGCCTTTGAGCATAATGGGTCTGGCAACCGGTTCATCCCCGTTCAGGGACGCTGCATCCGCAATTTTCACGCCGGGGAATTCGGGCGGCGGCATGACCGTATATTCCGGCTTCCCGTGAA
>DXVA01000025.1:6570-10107 GCA_019408975.1 Lentisphaeria bacterium
CCCGTGAACCGCGCGAATCCGGTAGACGAAATCCTCGCGCCCGCGATAAAGGGCATCCCGCACCGCCAGCGTATATTCGCCGTCCGCCGGAGCCTTGAAAAAAAGCACCGGATCAGGGTCGAAGTAATTGTCGTCGGCAAACGCCAGCGATTTTCCTCTGGCGTCCACGACTTCCAGAACCGGCTGGAAGTGTCCGGGAACGCCGTCGCCGATGAACGGCATCAGATAACGTGCAATCATGGAGAAGGTGATTTCTTCGTTCTTTTTTGCCGTAAACCTGTAATAATCCGTTTCTCCGGGCATGATCTGCCCGTTCAGCACACCGGGAACGGCGAATGTTCCCTTTTCCGGCTTTTTCGGCGGGAGCGGGAAAAACGGCTCGCGGTATTCATTCAAGGTATCCACATAGAATCGCAGGGGATTGCTGATGCGTCCGTTCGAGATAAGGCGGAATTCCCGTTCCCCGGGCTTTGCATCGGGGGCAATGCGGAGGCGCACGATTGCGGAACTTGCAATCGCAGGACTCATCTGAAGCGGATTGCGCGGCACATAAAGAAAGCGAAGCGTCAGTTCCCGTTCCAGCGGAGTCAGGTTGTCCAGACGCTCCCAGTAGAAGTGCGTGTGCCATCCCTCGGTATTGTCCGGCAGCGGCGGCTTTTCGTTATTTCCCTTTTCAATGCCGTCCAGCCATTTTTTGAGGTACTGCCGCTGCTGCCACGGCGGATAAGGGAAACCGCGCACCGCTTCGACGGATTCCACCGTCACCCCGCCGCCGGATACCATCGCGCCCTTGAGCCCCCAGAACTGCTGCCCGCCGACAATCAGTTCCACAGTTCTGCCCTGCTGCCCGCCGGAAGGCATCAGATAGCCGATATGCATCGCCAGACATGCCGCCGTGACGGAACCCAGCAGAAAGGTCAGAAGTGTTTTCATGCTTTCACCTCCGGATTTTTGTAAAGCTCTCTGATTTTGCTTTTCCCTCCGCCGGGGGGCAGGATCGTCAAGTCCAGCCCGCGCGGATTGGGCAGTTTTCCGGCAGGGTCAATCCCCGCGAGTTCGTAGATGCTCCACAGCAGATCAACCGGACTTACCGGACGTTCGACGGGCCGTTCTCCCCGCGCGTCCGAAGCTCCGAGCACTCTGCCGCCGGCAAACCCCCCGCCCGCCACAACCGTGCTGAAGCAATGGCAGAAATGATTGCGCCCGCCGTTCCACGGTTCGCCGTAATCGACTTTCGGAGTGCGCCCGAATTCGCCGGTACACCAGATCAGGGTGGAATCCAGCAGTTTCTTCTCGCTCAGATCCTCCAGCAGAGCCGCAAAACCCTGATCCATCTCCGGACCGAGTTTCTTCATCGCTTCGAAATGTTTCTTATGCGTGTCCCACCCCTGTGCGTTGATCGTGATATACGGAACACCCGCCTCCACCAGACGGCGTGCGGCAAGACAGCACTGCCCGAACGTATTGCGCCCGTAACGGTCGCGCATTTCCTTCGTTTCAAGATTCAGGTCGAATGCCTTTGCATCGTCGCCGTTGATGACCGCCTGCGCCTGTGCGCCCGATTTTTCAAATGCGATCAGCTCCGGGCACCCCGCCAAAGCATGTCCGAAGGTATCCAGCTCCTCTGCAAATTTCAGGCGCTGCCTGATCTGTTCCGGAGTCACGTTTCCGGGAGGCACGAAACCGTCCACCTGAAACTTCGCGGCATTCGGATTCGAACCCGTCGCAAGCGGTTTGTATTTATCACTCAGAAATCCGTTTTCCGAGAACCGCCCTTTGTTCGTCGTCAGTGCGATATAAGGCGGCAGCTTGCCTTTGTAGTCTTTGCTCTTGAGCATGGCGATCACGGCGCCGATGGCAGGATAAGTGATCCCGTCGCCGGGCATGCGCCCGGTCTGCATCAGATAAGTCGCTGTTTCATGGGCGTTGGTTCCGTGGCACATGCTGCGGATGATTGAAAACTTGTCCATCTGCTGTGCGAGCTTCGGCAGAAATTCGCTGATCCGGATTCCCGGGACATTGGTCGGTATGTCTCCGTAGCCGCCGTTGTAAGGCTGTCCCGCATTCGGTTTCGGGTCAAAAGTTTCAAGATGCGAAGGCCCGCCCCAGATCCAGAGTTCGATCACGGAACGTACTTTGGATTGTTGTTTCGCCGGTGGAGAAGCGGCAAAAAGACTGCCGGTAACTTTGCTGGCTGCACCCCATGCGGTGAGCATTGCCATTGTTTTCAAAAATTCACGTCTGTCCATGACTCACCTCTCAATGGTAATAAAGAAATTCTTTGGAATTTGCCAGCACCCACGCGACATCGGGCCAGACCCGGTACCGCTGTTTCGGGGGGAATGTTTTACGGTATCTGTCAAAAGTCTTGAACTCCTCTCTGGTCGGATAGCGTGAAAGCAGATGGAGGTAAAGGAGATCAAGACGCTGCCGGTCATTGATTTTTTTCCCTTTGAACAGTCGCCACGGCAGGTTCGAGAGCCGCCGGTAAAGCGTGCCGGAGTTCAGCAGGTAAAGGCGCTGGGATTCCGTACTGATGCCGTTGCGTTCGCTGTAACGCCCGGAATCGCGCGGCGGCCGTCCGAAACTGTCCAGCACTCCTGTGGAGATGCTGCCGTCTGCAATGGTGACTGCACGCGTTGACGGAGGCAGGAATGTGAAGGGTTCCGGGATGACGCTCATATATCTGTCATATCCGCCGCTTGCGGAAGCCAGTGCATCCACCAGAATTTCCGAGTCCAGACGCCTTACCGGGTAGGAAGCGAAATCTGCAACGGCTTTGGGATCGGAGTTCATTGCCGTTGCCTGAAACGCTTCCGAATTCAAGATCGTGCGGTAAAGATGCCTGATGCTGTAATTGGAATCCTTGAATTCCTGTTCAAGATATGCCAGCAGTTCCGGATTGAACGGGGCGTTGTTTCCGTCTTCCGCCCGGAAAATGCTGAAAACGCGCCCCCAGAAACCGGGAACCAAAGCCAGATTGTCCGTTTCCGGCATGATGCCCCGCCCGAAAATCCAGTGCCAGACCCGGTTTACCGCCGCCCGTGCAAAATAAGGGTTGTCCTCTCTCAGGAGCCAGCCGGCAAACACCTGGCGCGGGTCCTCCTCCGGCGAATCAATCGTAAAAGTTTCCCCGTCAAGGGCGCGCGCCTCAATGCGGACTGGATCGAAGTCGGTATAAACAATCTCCTCTTTCCATTCATACGTGCTTTTGTAACGGATGCGCGAAAAGAATTCGGCAAAACGCTTCTGTTCCTCCTCCGGCAGGTTTTCCAGACGGATGCCTGCGAAAGTCAGCGCCGCCGCTTTTGCCAGTCCCAGCGGAGAACGGTCGGCGGATGCACGGAAAAAATTTGCGTGAGGGACGCGGAAATTGCTTCCGGAGGCGGTCAGCATATCCCGCGCCATTTCCTGATAGGAACGGTCCGCAAGAAGTTCGGCGCGGATCTGGCGGTGCCATGCCTGAACCGCATTCGGCCAGAGATTGATCGGAAACTCGGATTTGATTCGCAGCATATCCGCAAAACGCATCGCCAG
>DXVA01000025.1:10117-24463 GCA_019408975.1 Lentisphaeria bacterium
ATGGTGGGGAGCCGTCCGCCCACGGTCAGATAAACCCGCCGCAGGAACACTGCGTCCGAAGCGGTTTCAGGCGGAGGGAGATTTTTCTTTTTCCAGCCGTTGCGCAGGATTGCATTAATCTTCAGATTCGGGTTCGGAGAAATACCTCCCTCATAAGGAGACGCTCCGAGCAGGGTCATGATCAGAAAGAACCCCGGCAGACAACAGATCATACGCATAACAACCTCCTCCGTTTGCTCTTGCAGGAATAAATGGCATTGAAATAAAAGAAAAAAACAGGCAGGAAGAAACACGGCACAGAGTCGCTGCGCCGCAGAATCAGACTGATGAGTGAAAAGCTGTTCATCTATCCCAAATCACTTTCTGCTTACACTCCCCTCAGCAAGGCCACGAAGGACAAATATAAATGCGGCGGAGTGTTTTTCAAGAGAAAAAAGGGGTTTTCACAGAAAAACCTGAAGAAAAATGAAACAGAATATGGCAGAATAAGATGTTCCTCCTTGCAAATGAGATAGGACAGAACTTAAGGTTATTGTCCCTTCCGCAGTTTTGCAGTTTTCAGAATATGTCCGGTGCAGGTGCGTTGCATCTGCCGCGATTCAACTGCGTAAGTTGGTCGCGCATAGCACGAAATCCCACGCCGGAGCAGTTCAATCCGCTCAAGTTCGAGAACATCGGCAAAGTTCCCGGCGGCTCTCGAAGCTTCGCTTCTCGTCCGTTAGCGGTGGAACCGCCGCCGGGAGAAAGAACATGAGGGCTGCGCGCCCTCATACTCCGCGGCAGGTGAGAGTCACCTGCACCTCGGCAAACCTAGTTTGCCGTTTTTGAAGATCATAATACATCTGCCGCGATCCGACTGCGTAAGTTGGTCGTGCGCAGCACGAAATCTCTGCCGGGACGCATTTCTACAGGCGCATTCCGATTTCGGAGGCGACACGGCGCAGGGCTGCACGGTCGCGCGTATCGGTCAAGTTTTTGTCGAGACGCTGGAAAATCTCCTGACGGGCACCGAGCGGCATCTTTCGAAGAAGTTCGCCCCCGATCCTGCGCACACGCTTTATATAGGCTTCCGAAATCCCTTTTGTCTGCGGATTGTAGGTTGCCAGAGACAATGCCGCAATGATTGCCGCCTCGCGGTCGGAGGAGGTCAGAAGCTGTTTTGTGAACTCTGCAATCCGTTTGCGTTCCGCCGCCTCCATCGCATTTTCGGAAATCAGGGTCGTGTCGTCAAACGTGACGAAAATGGGCGTGTCCGGTGTATCTCCTTTGCGCATGACACGGAACATGATATGATTTGCGGAGTCATACTCGGGAACTGTCGCCATCCCTTTGCCGAATTCACGCAGTGCCGCGGCAACGAGAGAATACTGCTGTAAAGACTTCGGGCGCGCCGCCAGTCTCTGGAGATCTCCGAGAATCAGTTTGCCTTTCTTTTTTTTGCGGAACACATCCAGAGCGGCGCCCGTAAACATCGGGATGCGCATTACCGTGATATAAAACTTATCCGGCGCCGTATGGGGTTCCGCCAGCAGCCTGCCGATCGCCGCCTCCGCCATTTTACGGTTCGTGGAATATGCAAACTGCATCAATGCGTCTTCCGACTTCTGCCCGCCCGCCAGCTTCAGGGCAAACAAATGCGGCAGCGGAACCCCGGAATCCTTTTCATGCTCCTGTTCCCACTCTTTTACGGACTGCATGATATACGGAACGGCGGCATCGCCCTTATTGCGGAAATATTCCACGGCGACACGGGAGGAATACAGCTCGTAATCCTCCTCATTCAGGGCATCCGCCATTTTCCGCGTCATATCTTCCCCGCCTGCCAGCTTCATGTTTTCTTTCAGGTAATTCAGGCGCCCGATGTCCGTCTTGGCATACCAGTAATATCCGCGCCCTGCGCCGAGATACATTTCATACTGTTCCAGATCGTTTTTCGATGTCTTCCAGTCAAAATAGCCGAGCATGGAAGCGGCGTCCTTTTCGGGGAGCAGTTTTTCGTTCTGCGGCAGAAGATAGACAACCAGCATCCCTTTTGCCCGCCGGTTTTTCTCCTTGTCGTTCCGCACCGCGATATCGCGGGTGAATACCACGCGCCATGCCGTGGACAAAGGCAGGTTCCGGGGCAGGCGGTAAGCCTGCGATGCGGTCCGCCGCCAGCCGGGAAATCCCAGTTCCAGCTTTTTCAGCGTATCGGCATCCGGGCGGAACTCTGATGCAAATACCGGAAAAAACAACGTAAAAATGAGAATGCCGAGAAATGTTTTCATGTTTTCTGCAACTCTCCCGCCCCCTCTTCCTTCCATGCCGGGCGCTGGAACTTCGGACGGGGTTTCGGCACCGTATCGTCAGGTTTGATCCGGAAACGGTTTTCCCCGAGCAGACGGGTAATGCCGTCCAGCAGTTCCCGTGTTACGTTCACATGATAGCGCGGCGAGGCTTCGACGAATACACTATATCCGTTCAAGGCGCGAATACAGATCACCAGCGAGGTCTTGCCCGGGTGTTTCCGGATCAGTTTCAGCAGTTCCGGAATCTTGCCGTCGTCTTCCCCTTCAAAGGCATGGACATGAAGTTCAAGGCTGTATTTCGAGATCGCCTCATCCAGAGTAATGATTTTTTCCGCGACGATATTCACCGGGGAAGACTCCTCCTGCTTCTTCGTGATTGCTTCGATGAAAATCGGCGTAACTTCCGGAACGTGCCCGTTTTCGTCTTTTTCCGCCGTATTGTTTTCGTCTTTGTGAATCAGCGCTTTGCTTTCTTCATAGGTCCGGGGATACGCCATGCACTCAATCGACCCGGTCAAATCCTCAAACTGAATGATTGCAAACACCTTGCCGTCGCGTTTGCTGATCTTTTTGGCGACGCTCTTGATCATGCCGCCGACACGCACTCCGACATCGCCTTCGCCCTCCATGATTTTGTTGACCGTCATGGTGGAAAAGACTTTGAAATAATTCTCATATTTTGCCACGGGATGTCCTGAAACATAGAATCCGAGCAGTTCCTTTTCACTGTTGAGAATTTCCGATTCGCCGAACTCGGGGATATCAGGCGGAGGTACATCTCCGAAACCGGCTTCCTCGAAATCGTCCAGCATGTCGAACAGGCTTCCCTGTCCCATCTCCTTATCCTTGCGGCGGGACGCTGCGGAGGAGATGGACGGTTCGATGATCGCCACAAGCTGGGAACGCTTCAGCCCGAAAGAGTCCATGGCTCCCGCGCGGATCAGGTTTTCGCAGCTTTTCGTGTTCAGGACGCCGTTTGTGCGTTCCAGAAGGTCGGCAAGAGACTTGAATTCGCCGCCTTCCTCGCGCGCTTTGATGATCTCAAGAGACACGCCTTCCCCGAATCCCTTGATCGCACCGAGCCCGAAACGGATTGCGCCATTGTCCACCGTGAAGTTCACATCGCTCCGGTTGACGTCGGGCGGCAGAACCGGTATTCCGGAGCTTCTGCATTCATTGATCAGGAAACGCAGTTTTTCACCGTTGGAAAGTTCGCTGGTAAGCACCGCCGCCATGAATTCGGGACGGTAGTTTGCCTTGAGATATGCGGTCCGGTAGGAAAGCAGCCCGTATGCGGCGGAGTGCGACTTGTTGAAACCGTAGTCCGCAAACTTCTTGATGTTCTGCCAGATTGTCTCTGCAAGGTCATTGGGAATGTTGTTCGTTTTGAGACATCCCTCGATGAACTTGTCATGCTGCGCCTCCATGTCCTTGATTTTCTTTTTACCGATCGCACGTCTGAGAATATCCGCCTGGCCAAGCGAAAATCCGGCGAGCACCTGCACGACCTGCATGATCTGCTCCTGATAAAGCATGATCCCGTAAGTTTCCTTGAGATACTGCTCCATCAGCGGGTGGTCGTATTCGACGGGCAAGGTGCCGAGCTTGCGCCCGACGAACAGCGGAATGAACTGCATCGGCCCCGGGCGGTAGATCGCCAGCAGAGCGATGATGTGCTTGATGCTCTCCACCTTGAACTGGCGGCAGAGATTCTGCATCCCGCCGGATTCCAGCTGGAACACCGCGACCGTATCGCCTCTGTTCAGCAGATCGAATGTCGCCTGATCCTCAAGTGATATCCTGTCGAGGTCGAGATCAATCCCCCGCGATTTTTTGATGTTGTCAAGCGCATCCTGAATCAGCGTCAGCGTGCGCAGCCCCAGGAAGTCCATTTTCAGCAGCCCGACGGACTCGCAGAGAGGCGCGGTATATTGCGTAATCACCTCATCATGCGCACCTCTACCCAGCGGAAGCAGATTCGCCAGCGGCTGGTTGGAGATGATGACGCCGCAAGCATGAATTCCCATCTGGCGGTTCAGCATTTCCAGCGGCTTCGCATATCCGAACACCTCCTGCACCCATTGTTCGTGTTCCAGAAGCTGTTTCAGATCCGGAGATTCCTTGATTGCTTTGGACAGCGTCATTTTGGGGTCGTCCGGCACGGTTTTCGTGATCATGTTGCCGTCTGCGGGGGAACGGCTCAGGGCGCGCGCAACGTCTTTGAGCACCGCCTTTGCCTTCAACTGCCCGTAGGTTCCGATCTGCGATACGGAGTCCTCGCCGTATTTTCCGATCACATAGTCGATCACTTCCTGGCGGCGGCGTTCGCAGAAGTCCGTGTCAAAGTCCGGCGGAGACACGCGATCCGGATTCAGGAACCGCTCAAAAAGCAGGTCATACTTGATCGGGTCGATATCGGTGATTCCCGAAAGGTAAGCCACCAGCGAACCGGCTCCGGAACCGCGTCCTGCGCCTACCGGAATGCCATGCTCCTTCGCCCAGTTGATGAAGTCCCATACGCACAGAAAATAACTCGGGTATTTCGTGCGCATGATGATGCTGAGTTCATAGTCCAGGCGCTTCAGCTTGAGTTCCGCATCCGCTTTCATGTCCTCGGGAGGGTTGAAAGGATCATAGCCGTATTTTTTCAGATAGCCGCAGACCGAATTCTCGCCGGTTCCGTAAAGACAGATTTTACGCAGGTATGCTCCCGTCTTGCGCAGAATGATTTCACGTTCGGTCAGGTACTTGATTTCCTCCGCAGTCGGCGCTTCTGTGTCGCCGCTCTTTTCCTTCTGCTTTTTCAGTTCGGCAACGGCGGCGTCTTCCGCTTCCCTGCGGATGGAATCCATGTCGAGAGTCGCCACGAACTCCGCCGGCGGTTCATACTCCGGATAATGGTTTTCATATCCGATATTGACGTCACAGCGTTCCGCGACTTCAAGCGTATTGCTCAAGGCTTCGGGGATTTCATTGCCGAAAATCTCGAACATCTCGTCGCCGTTCTTGAAATAAAACTCATCCGTCTCCATTTTCATGCGCCGTTCATCCGCCATTGTGGTGCGGGTCTGAATGCAGAGCATGACCTCGTGCGCTTTGGCGTCCTCGCGCCGCAGATAATGCACGTCATTGGTCGCAATGACGGGCACGCCGGTTTCCTTCGCGAGTGCGATCAATCCTTTGTTGACCTCTTTCTGCTCCTCAAGATGGTGATACATCAATTCAATATAGAAATTTTCTTTTCCGAAAATATCAAGATACTCGTAAAGCACCTTTTTGGCGGCTTCCATCCCGCGGTCGCGAATCGCGCAGTCGATCTCACCCGCAAGGCAGGCGCTTGACGCGATCAGCCCTTCCGAGTGAGCCGCCAGAAATTCCTTGTCCGTTCTGGGTTTGTAGTAGAAACCGCGGGTATGCGCATCGGAAATGATATGGCAGAGATTATGGTATCCGACATCATTCTTCGCAAGCAGGATCAGATGATATCCCTTGATATGGGAAACGGAACTGTCCCGCTGTTCATTGCTGTTGGGCGCCACGTAAGTCTCGCAGCCGATAATGGGCTTGAGCCCGGCTTTCTTCATGGAGTTGTGAAACTCAAGACATCCGCCCATGACGCCGTGGTCGGTAATGGCACAGGCTTTCATTCCGGCATTCTGGACAGCCGTGACCAGATCGAGTTTTCCCTCGGAATCTTTCAGTTTCGCCCATGAAATCGGACACGCGCCGTCGAGCAGGCTGTAATCGGTATGCAGATGCAGATGGACAAATTCTTTTGGCATGGTTCTCCTCATATCGACGCAAAAAATGCGTCCTGAAACACGTTAGAAAATTATGATATTATTACAGCAGGTATCATATATCGGAATCATTCCTTTTTCCAGAGGAAAGAGACGGCAAAAACAGAAAAATCTCATAATTTTTCCTTCGTCTGTTGATTTTTCCAGGAAAAATGATTTTTCTGCTTGACAATACAGATAAAGATGCTATTGTATTGGCTCCAGCACATGGTGGTTGTAGCTCAGTTGGTTAGAGCGCCTGGTTGTGGCCCAGGAGGTCACCGGTTCAAGTCCGGCCTACCACCCCATTATAAATTCTCTGTCCGAGTCAGACCTCTGATTCGGACTTTTTTATTTCTTGCGTAAAACCCCTTGTGTCAAAGGGATTTACAACTTTTCTGCTTTTGCTGAATTTTCTCTGTAGAGAATGGAGAGAGGGCTGTTTGCTGACAAAATCCGCATAAAATCTCCCTAAATTCTCCGCTGCAGGAGGTCACGCGACCTCTGCCAGAGAAAGAAAAGCACTTGAAACACACTGCATCTTTATGACCTCTTACCCCAAAACGGAGAATAATGACCTCCACCCTCAAAAACGGAGGACATTTGGTAGGTCGGAATGTTATCAAGGGGGTAAATAAAATTAAAAAAATTCTCTGACCTCTTGCAGGCCGAATTTTTCAAATAAAATTATCCCCCACTTCCCGACCTCTGAAAAATATAGTTTTCTGCTCAAAGCCACATTTTCTGCAAGTCATAATACCGCAGTTAATTCAATATGCAAAAATTCCACTTAACGCTATATCCCACCCGATGACTTCTGCGAAAGACCTCTTGCCTCAAAATCCGAGGTCGTTTGGTTAAAGGGAATATTATTTGCCGAAAACGGAGTTGAACTGTCGCAAAACAACGCAAGACGGCGGCAGTCAGGAACAGCGCCGAACAATGAGCCAATCAAGAGAACAACTGCCGCGACACGCCACTTTCCGGCAAAGAAAAGGCGACACCGAAAACCGATGCCGCCTGTAACGAAAGGAGCGAGGATTTTGTTAGAGCAGTTCCTCTTCCTGCTTACGCCATACGATGGGAAAACTCTTCCGCAAAGTCTGCATTGAAATATCCACCTCTCCGATGATGATTTTGTGAATGATTTTCGGGGAAAGCCAAGTCAAGCGTATTGCCTTTGCCACAACCCCGGAATCAATGCCGATGGCTTTCGCCAGTTCTTTGATGTTGGGATATGCTCCCTCATCAATCAACTCCTGCCAATGAAATCCTCTGGCAAGATTCAAAACCAAAGGCGATTCACATCCGGTCAGGCGTGAAACTTCTTTTGCCACGATCCGCTTGCGACCGCCTTGCGTTTTGATTGTTACCGGAATAGAAATCCGGATGTTTCCGTTGGGTAATATTTCAGGCATCATTTTCTGTAAATTCCTCCATAATGCTTTCCATGCCGCTGCTTTTAATGTCCAGTTCGATGTGATCTTCAAAAAGCGTGACCTTGTCCAAAATCAGTTGTGCCATCCGGGTAAATTCTGCAGGAGTAACTTGTGTCCAAAAGTTCTCCCGGAAAATGTCGGAAATAACTCTTTGCGGCAGTTGAGTCCGTGCAGCAAGTTCAACAAGAACATCATGAGAATGAAAAACTTTATCCAGTTGTTCCTGTACCAACTGCTCTACCATTCCTGCTGGAACTTTTTTAACAGGGCATTCGCTTAAACCTGTTGATTTCTCATGGTTTTCACAAAGATAGTAATAATATGTCACACCCTTCTTCTTCGCATAGGACGGCATCATCGGACATCCGCAATGACCGCATTTGATAATGCCACGAAGCGGAATATCCCGGCGAGTTCGCTTGGATGGATCTTTGACAGGATTATTGGCCTTGAAGAGTCATATTCTACCTGAACAGTGCCTTTTTCCTGCAGGGTTTCTGCGATTTTCTTCATGGAGTCCGCAGACTCGTGCAAAAGCCGCAGAAGTTTGCTGTGCGACAACCGGCCGCCATGCTCCTGCAGTTTGCGGATTGCTCTCTGACATTTCTCATCGAAGATGTTTTCATAGACATAGCGGTCCGCCATGTAAAGCATCCGCTGCGTCAAATGATCAATGAACTTCCACGCCCATCGCACGGATTTCTCCGTGATCAGCGGGTTGTAGACGTTGCTGCTGATGCCGTGCAGCATGGCGAGCTTGCACACCTTTTCATGGGCGCGCGCCCACAATGCCTTGGCAGCTCCTTCGTTCTGTGCTTCATAGAAGTTGTAACGCCGGTCGCATTCTTGCTGAACTTCCCGGAGCGCGGCAGTTGCCTCGGGCGTTTCCGTGATGATCAGGGGCTTTGGATACTCGTTTGTCAGATTGCCGTTCACATCGAGATTCGCGAGGTAGGTTGCCGCGCGGATCAGCGAATCCGAAGGCGTGATCGGCTGGGGATTGCCGGCTTCGCCACGCTTGCCCGCTTCCACGATGATGCACCGGGCGACCAGCCCGTTTTCAAGCACACGCCGGGAAAGCGATTCATAGAAATACTGCGGAATAGCGGTTCCCAGCAGAACCAGATTCGGATTCACAATATGCGCAATCTCATGAACTGTGCCGTCTTTTTTCTTCGCTGACGCTTTTTTGCGCAGCGGATAGATGGTGTTGGACGCACCATAGAACTTCAACAGTTTTTCGTTGATGGATTCCGCCCGGTTGTCTTTACTGTATTTCAAAGTATTGAAAATACAGTCGAACTCATCCGCCTGAAACAACATGGACGGGTGCATGAACAGGGCATCCTCCAGTCCTTCTCCGGAAGCAAAGGCATCACCGATCGCCCCGGCGACTCCCGCGCGGAAGGCGATATTGAAATTCACCTTGCGCGGATGATCTTTGCCGGTTCCGCTGTCTGCCAGCGCGATGAGATAGATGTTGCTCCGATTGTCGCGCTTGTCCTGCACCTTTCGCCCGACAAGAAACGCCAGGAGCGCCAGTGCGCCGGTGAACGAAAGGACACGGTTCGGATACGGAGCCGACTGCATCGAGAGCTTGACGACATCATCAATGAATCCGGGAATCGACAACAGCTTGTCCGGGACGGGTCCGGGATTGGGAAAGAGAGGAGCCTCCTTTTCCTGCTTTTCGATTCTGTTCGGCTTCAAGATCCCGCTCAGATCCACATCGGAGTTCGCCTCCTCCCGGCGGTCGTAGCATCCGGGTTCGCGAAGTTCACGCAAGGCGTGCCAGTCGTTGCCGGAACAGCCATTGTGATGGCATTTGAATGCCACCGCCCCGGACGGTTCCTGAATCAACACGGCGGACTTGTTTGTGTGCGCCTCATTGAACGGGCAGACGGGAAAAATCCACTTTCGTCCCCCCTTCCACGGCTGCGGTGAGCCAAGCTCGGGGCAGTACTGCGCGATCCAGGAGTCCAGATCAAACGCCGGCATTGTGTGCTTCCACTTGTCATCCGGGGTGTCTGTTTGAGGATCTTCACTCTGATACGACACAATATCCTGCATTTGCTCCCGGGACACAGACACAATATCTTGTGGTTCTTCCAGAATCCGGGCCATGCGGTGCGGACGTTCGGGGATGGAGTCGCCCTTGCAGTTCATTGTCCCGGGAAGACGCCAGATCCGCGCCGGATTGTGAACCGAAGTGTCGATCGCGACCTGTTCGGACGAGGCCTTTGCGATTTCGCCAATCACCCGGCGCACCAGCTCGCCGTCGTCCGCCGGGAGGTCGATCCGGTACATCAACTGCGCCCCATTGCCGGAATCCGTCATGATGGGATCAGCCCAGCCAAGGGAGGAAAGCCCGTCGCGGATCTCGCGAGCCTTGGCCAGCGCGGATTCATGTTCCGCATTCGAGCTGGACACTCCGGAGGCTCGTCTGGGATCGCAGTCGATCAGAAGCCAGCGCCGCCTGACAATATCCGTGTCGGCGGTCGTCGGATTTCGCCCCACCGGACGCAGACGGTTCACCGCGCGGGCAAGCAGATCGGGATTGACCGGATTGACCGTAACGTAAACGCCGCGAAAGGAGAGCAGTCGTTTCAGCGCCTCCGGGACGGCGGAGATGTGCTCGTGGCGTGTGAGTTGTTCCGCGTGCGGAAAAACCTTTTCGCCATTGCAGCGGTTCATTCACCTGGGACGTTATCAGACGAAAACCAACGAACTGGAAAAGCTGATTGTTGAAGCTGCGAGCGAGACGAATTACCGTCGTGCAGTTCAGGAATTAACTCGTGACGGAAAACTGCCGGTGTCATTTCATACTGCGCATGGCTGGGTATTGCGCACGGATTGTGATGAAATAGACATTTCAAAACGGGTGATCGGTTCCGCTCCGATTCAGATTATGCCTGACGGAACCGGATTCAAAGGAGAAGGGCGCAATGGCGAGGCGCGTAAAGGCGATTTGAAAGTGGTTATCGGCATTACCACCAGCGGAGAAATCTTTCCGCTGGGAAGTTGGGCAGGAACCAGTTGGGATGCGATTAACAAACAGTGGAAAGAACAAGAGATGAAGTTTCCGGATGGCAGTATTTTGATCTGTGATGGCGAACTTGGATTGTCCGAAGCATTTGCCGAATACGCCTCGGAGCAACAACGCTGCCACTGGCACATTACTCGGGATTTGTATCACGCGATGTATCAGGACGGCGGACGCAAGGTGGATTCCAAGCCGATTCAGGAGGCTTTGGCTGGAGCGCTGGCGATCGAATTGCCGCAGGAAGATTTCAAGTACGTGTCCGAGGAAGAGAAAGACGATATTGAGGAACGAATGGAGAAAACAGAGGCGGCCATAGATCAACTGATCGGATATTTTCAAGGCCATGGGTATGAAGCGGCGGCTACCTATATGCGACGGGCAAAAATCGGCATGTTCGGTTATATTCGCCGCTGGCTGAAATGGGGACTGATCTCTCCCAGAGCCTCGTCTATGGTCGAAAGGGTTATGCGGGAACTTGGACGCAGAATTAAGAAAATCGCTTATGGTTGGAGTGACAAGGGTGCAACGAAAGTCGCGAGAATCATATTGAAACGGTTTGCAAACGCCGGAGCTTGGGAGGACTACTGGCAAAAACGGATGACGATTATCGGCAACGTCTTCATCGGCGTTGGAAATTACAAATGTGTTTCACAAAATTTGGGACAATAACAATGAATGCCGTCAGCAACGGGACTGGATTTCTTTTCCAAAGTTCCGGAAGAAGAACAGGACAGATTGGAACGGACGATATCAGTTAAAGCGTGGAAAGGGCTATGAGTACATTTCACCGCAGTTATTTCGATACGGGGTGTAGATGAGATTAACAGCACCTATTTTTGAGGGAAGAGGTCACAAAATCCCCAATTCCGCAGTTAATTGTATTTGTTGAAAAAAGATTTGAACTCTCTGCTATGAGGGCAAGGGGCGGGAACGAAATCTACCACCCCATACTTTTTCTTTTTTCAGGCAGCTTTCTATTTTGTTTCCCCGGATTTTTGCGTAAAGTCTCGCTTTGGATGATTTCGCTTGCGAAAAAAACGGCAGGCGTTGTCCGTTTCACGCCGGATATGGTGAAAATATTTTTCCATGTTTTTTCAGAGCGATTGACAAATGACAGGGGGTGTGTTATAATATTAGTCAAATAATTGACTGATTTGCAGGAGCAAGGCAAGGTTCGGCATATGAACAGGGAAGACAGAAGAAATGCTTTTTTATATTGTAAATTCCGTCATGAGCAATATGCGCTCTATGATGAATATGCAAAACAGAACGGCATTCTGATGAATACTTTTCTTGTGTTGAATGTGTTGTATTATGCTCAAAACGGAATGACGCAGAAAGAAATCTGCGAAAAAACTTTTCATTCAAAACAGACCGTCAGTCTGATTGTGAAACATCTTTTTCAGAAAGGTTACGCCTCTCTTGAAGAAAATGTCGGGGACAGAAGAAACAAAACAGTCAAAATGACGGATGCAGGCAGGCGTTATGCGGAAAAAACGGTGAGACACATCACATGGGCTGAGGATACCGCCATGTCGATGTTCACCCCGCAGGAACAGGCTTTGCTGGTTGATCTGTCCCGACGCTTTACCAGGAATCTGGCGGCTCTCGTCAAAGGAAAGGAGGAGGGACAATAATTATTGATGGCGGAGGAGTATTTATGCCGGGCTGAAACGATCCGGAAAGCGGTCCATGCTTTTTACTGCCCCGGGCGTGGCATCGGCTGCCATCCGCCTGAAAAGAGTGTTCAACGTTTTTATCAGGAAGAGAAATATCCGGGATAACATCCGCAATTGCGGAATTCACCCGCAGGAATCATTACTGAAACAATATAGTTCAAGGAGAATGGAAAATGGAACTTTATGACGCAGTGGAGAAACGCAGGACCGTCCGTGATTTTGAAGACAGACCGATTGATATGGAAATTATGAAAAGAATTCTGACGGCAGGCCTGAAAGCGCCGACCAACAATCATCTCCGGCAGTGGGAGTTCGTCATTGTCAATGATAAAAAAGAACGTTCAAGAGTTCTTAATTTGAAAGATATGACAAGCTATGAGGAATGCGAGAAAATGATGGATGGTTTCAACATGACCGATTCCGATCAGAGAGGCATGTACCATATCGCCATGCCGAAACAGTTCTCAATGCTCTATCATTCCGGCTGTCTGATTCTGCCGTTTTTCAAATTGAGAGAACCATTGCTGCAGCCGACTTGTTTGAGCTCATTAAACGAGTTTGCCTCTATGTGGTGCTGCATTGAAAACATCCTTCTGGCTGCTGCTTCTGAGGGAATCCTGGGCGTTACCCGCATCCCGATGCCTGAAGAACTGGAACATATTAAAAAGACGATTCATCATCCGGATGATTACGCCATTCCTTGCTATATCGCGCTGGGATATCCGGTCAGGGACGCGAAATTGCCGATACAAAAAGTCATTGATGTTGAGGACAGGATACACATGAATCAATGGTAAGGCGCAGAGATTCCAGCCTGTCTTTGCATCTGTGCGGAGGACGGTTTCGCGGAATATTCTCATTCAGAAAATTGAAGGTGATGGTGCGATGCATCGCAAAAAGATGAATCGCGCTGGATTTTCAGTCTGCGATCCTGCGAAGAAATGCCGGCCTCTGCATGCCGAATTTCCTGAAACCCCGTATGCTCTGTATCGGGGTAGTTCATTTCAAGGGCATACCGTTGAAAAAGTGTCTCAGTGCCTTGTATTGCTGCCACCTTTTTTTTCTGATTGTAAAATGATCTTCGAGGCAATGCCTTTGCACAGTTATAAAAAATCGAAAAATATGAAAAGAATTATCAAAAAGCTATGATTTCCATCAGAAAAGACAGAAAAAAACTGTTTTTCCTCTTGCATAACATCATATGATATAGTATCTTACTCAGTTCAAAAAAAATATGGAAGTAATCTCATGAACGATGCATTTTACACCTATGGAAACAAAGAGTTGATCACTCCGAAAAGCTTTTCGGTCATTCCTCCGAAAGTGAAACCGGTTCTCAAGCCCCTGGTATTCTCCCTGGTAGAGAACATGTTAGGCGTAAAGGAGTTGCGTAATCATCTGCGTGATTTCGAGAAAATCTACAATCTTCAGAAATCAGCGGATTTCAAAAGCAAGATTATCGGAAACGATCCGCTGACTCCGACCAAAATCCGCAAAATCCGCAAGATGCTCAAGCTGACACAGTTTCAATTCGGGAATCTGCTCGGAATTTCGAAAACAACGATCAGCTACTGGGAAAACGGGCATTTGCATCCATGCCGGGAAAATCAGAAGATTCTGCATACCCTCGCTACGTATGGCATCGTAGGGTTGCGCAGAATCGAAGAAGAGTATAAAAAGAAATAATTTCCTATCTGTAAAATCCTGGCACTCTTTTTTCCTTTCCGGAAGAAAGAGTGTTCTTTATGTACCGGTACCGGAATAATCGGAGAGAAAAAAAAGACCTGAAAGACACATGGACTTGTCTTTCAGGCGAATTCCCATCCATTCAAAGAAAAACGGATGTCAGTCTTTCAGAAGCAGTTCCTGGTCTTCCGGGAGAGTCGCGGTATTTTCAATAACCTTCATATGCGTCCATTTGTCGCCAAGATAGCGTACATAGAAAACAATGCCGCAGATAATGATGTAAATCACGATCGTTCCCCAGATGTACCAGACGGACATTCCCAGTTTTGCAAAAATCAGGGACGGCACCGCAAGTCCGATGAAAGCCATCGTCATGCCGGCGAGCATGGCAAAGAACGTATCTCCGGCAGCCTTGATCGCACTGCTGTAAAT
>DXVA01000250.1:0-6073 GCA_019408975.1 Lentisphaeria bacterium
CGGTAAAGTTCTCGGCATCGGGCTGGCGCTTCCCGGCATTCTCGATTGTGAAAACGGCGAGGCGATTTCCTCCCAGGCATTCAATTTCGGGCGGGTGAATCTGCGGCGTTTCTTTCAGGAAAATTCCGGACTGGAACTTTATATGATCAACGAGTCGCATGTCTGTCCCGTCATGGAGAAACTGTACGGAGCGGCGGCGGAAATGGAAAACTTCATCACCGTCGATGAGGGGCTGGGGTGTGGGATGTATTTTCACAACAGGCTCTACCGCGGCTGGCAGTATGCTTGCGGCGAACTCGGTTACATGAAGGTCGGCGATCATCAGGAGATCGGCTTGGATGGACGCAGCGGGCTGCTGGTGGACAAGGCTTTGTTCGGACTGATCGGTAAAAAAATCATTCAGGTGATCAGGAACGGCGGCAAGATCGCCATTGAACGGACATGGCGGAATGATGAATATATCCCGCCGGAAGCGGTGGTCAGGGCGATTGAAGGCGGAAATCTGTTCGTCGCCCAGCTGCTTTCCGAAGTTTATTCCCATATCGGGGAGGCGGTTGTGAATATGGCGTATCTGCTGAACCCGCAGGCTGTTTTCCTGCCTCACTGGACGTTGCGGGTCAAACAGTTTACGGTGGATGTCGTCAGAATGAAAATGGGCAGTTACGGACTCAGCAACTGGTCGTTGAAAACGGAGATTTTAAGCTCGGAGTGTCCTCCGTCCAGACGCAGCGAGACGGTTGCCTATCTGTTTACAGATGATTATTTTGAACGAATGACCGGAAAAATAAAAAAGGAGGGTTCCATGAACAAGAAAAAGAGAAGCTGGAAGAGTTTTACCTTGATTGAACTCTTGATCGTTGTGGCAATCATTGCAATTCTGGCGGCGATGCTTCTGCCGGCATTGAACAAGGCGCGTCAGGCGGCATATGCCACGATGTGCCAGAACAATGCTTCGCAGATATCGAAAGGCTTCATCATGTATGCCGGAGACCATCAGGACTGGATGCTGCCGTATAATGAAAATCAGGTGAATATCTGGCTGTATCCGGCAAACCTTTATACGTATGTTCAGGGGAAACTCGGAAAAGGAGACAATCTCTTTACTGTTACAGATGCGATTGCGCAGAATAATGTCTGGTGGTGTCCGGTTCATTTGAATACCGGCGTGGCTGGCACAGATTCCAGCTATGCAAGAACGACTCGGTATGCACGGAATATTTCCTATGGCTACAGCAGGACATTTGTTCCCGACGGGGCGAATGGGCTGCGAAAGGGGGTGAAAATTACACAGATCAAGAGACCCTCGGAAATGTTGATGATAGGAGAAGCTTGTTATCTCAAACCGCTGAGCGGCTTTTATTATATTTCCGGTGAAATGGGCAATGGTGTGGCGAGACATGCCAACAGTGCTCCGAGTCGTCTCACAGGAAATATGACGGCGGGATTTGTCGATGGCGGGGTGCGTTCGCTCCGGATCAATACCTATAAACCGAACAAGACATGGCACAGCAGGGATTTGCCGCTGGACATGGATCTCGATGGAAAATAATCATAAGGAGGAAAGATGAGATATTTTACATTACTGGAATTGGTTTTTGAACTTGCCTGTGTCTGCCTGATTGCCGTATTGCTGATTCCGCTGTCCGGCAGAGTGCGCGCGGCTTCGGAAGTGAATCTGTGCTTCGATAATATGATGCGGATCGGCAGAGGCTTTATGCAGTATGCCGGCGATCACGGGGGAATGCTTCCTCCGTATAACTCCAACGGACTCGGCATTACTTATTTTGACGCGATTCATACCTATGTCCAAAAGGAAAAACTGCCCGAAGACCGCTTTTTCGTGAAGGTCGATCCGAGAGCGACGGATGACGTCTGGTGGTGTCCGGCGCATCTCCGCGTCGAGCCGAATAACTGGATTAAGACGGCGCGCCTTTCCATGAATTCCTCATACGGTTACAACCGGGCGTTTACTTTGAAGAAAGTAACGCTTGGCGCCGTGAAGAAGCCTGCTGAAATGATCGTCGGTACGGAATGCGGTTCTTACAAGAAAGATGTGGGAGTCCTGTCTGGCTACTATGTCGCGGAGCCGTGGAGCGTCGTCGCGCGCCATGGAGTCGAGACACCTTCCAGAAAAGACGGAAACGGCAATACGGTTTTCGCAGACGGCAGTGTCCGGGAGGTTTCGATTCGGAAAACCTACGGCGGAAAAAACTGGCAGGGCAAATTTCTGCCGTGGGATATGGACCTGGACGGGCAATAATGCCGTTTCGTATTTTGAAAATGATATGATGGAAAGGAAATAGAATGAAAAAACTGTTGATCCCGCTGTTGCTGACAGCCTTTGCGGTGTTGAATGCCGCCCCTCTGTTTGAAAACGGGAAAACCTCGTGGAAGATTTACATTCCTGAAAAGGCGTCGCCGACGGAACAGTATGCCGCCGAGGAACTGAGCACATATCTGCGGCGCATCTCCCGCTGTTATTTTGATATCGTCAGAGGCGGGGCGGTGCCCGGCTCCGATGCAATCGTCATCGGAACGCCGCAGTCCATGCCTGCCGTGAAACGCCATGAAGATCAACTGGGGCTCAACTCCGGCAGCGAGCAGAAACTGGCGGTTTACACACTGGACGGAAATCTCTATCTTGCCGGCAGGGAGCCGCGCGGCGCTCTTTACGCGGTCTATACGTTTTTGCAGGATACGATGGGGGTGCGCTGGTTCTGGCCCTCGTCCGAGGCGAACGGCGAATTCATGATTTACCGCAGACAGTTTGAACTGCCGAAGCTGGCGGTCAACCGCGATCCTTCCATTTTCTACCGCGGCTACCATTTCCTGAATGGAACGAATCCGCATCTTGAAACATGGCTTGCGCGCAATTTCGGCAACATCATCCGCGCCGGCACGGCAGGGGGCAGAGCGGCTCTTCCCGCACGCATGGCGAAAGGTATTTACATTCACGGCTCCGGGCACAATATCGTGCTGAATGACAAAAAGGCGTTTCAGGAACATCCGGAATGGTTTGCCGAGGTGATGGGCAAACGGACGATGGACCAGATCTGCTGGAACAACAGCGAGGTCGAGGATGTGATGTTTGAAAAGTTCGTGAAACTGCTGGACAAATATCCGGAATATGCCTTGCTCGGCTTTTATCCGGAGGACAATCAGAATTACTGCCGGTGTGCGAAATGCCGGAAAACGGATGTCTCTACGAACTGGTTCCGCTTCCTGCGCCGACTGACGGACCGTCTGCACGCGAAATATCCGCATCTGCGCTTTACCTCAATCGCCTATCAGGGGTATCTTGATTACCCCAAATGCAATATGGACGGCTATGCGTTCATTGAGTTCGCGCCCTATGCCCGTTGTTTTGTGCATGACATCAGCCATCAATGCGCCCCCAACAAGTACGCTCTGGATGTCTGGAACCCGTGGCTCAGATCGGGGATTCCCACAGGCGTTTACGGTTATGAGTTCGATATTCTCACTCCGTCGATGATGATTCCCATTTATCACTGGCTTGCGGATCAGGCGCGTTTCTTCAGGAAAAATAATATTCAGGCTGTCATTCCGGAAATTCCCGGGACCTATGGGTCGAAATGGGGACACACCCGCATTGATATGCGTCTGGCGTTCTATCTCTATTCCCGCCTGATGTGGGACCCTGACGCGGATGTGAATGCGCTGATCCGGGACTTCTGCAACTATGTCTATCCGTCCGCCTCGGATGAGATGTATGCGTATCATACGATGACTGACCGGGCATGGAGTTCCCAGAAACAGGATTTTACAGGTTACTTCAATTCCCCGATCACGGCTTCCGCCGAATTCATTACGCCGGAACGGATTGCAAAGGCGTTTGGACTGTTCCGCGCCGCCTCGGAAAAGATCGCGGGGAATCCCGATCCCGGTGAGCGCGGGCGCGAAAAAAAGGAGCTGGATTTCGAGAAGAAACAGTTTGCCGAATGGGTCAGGTTCTATTGGCAGAACGCGGAAAACATGCTCAATGTCCCGCAGGAAAAAGCGGTAAAGACAGGCTTCGGGAAGGATGCTTCGTTTCATGTCCGCTGGTCGGGGAAGGGAGTGTCCTTTGCATTGACTGCGCCTCATGCTGATCAGGCGGCTGTCGAGTTGACTGCACCTGACGGAACCGTGCAGGAAAAGAAAATCACCCTGACGGACGGCAGGGGAAGTGCGGAGTTTGACGGCTCTTTGAAAAATTCCGACTGCCGCCGGCTTCGCATTACGCTGTTCAAAGACGGAAAGGATGCGGGAAACTTCGGTTCGGATGCTCCGTACGTTCTCTATTTCAACAAAATACCTGCCGTGGAAAAGAAGATTCTGGTCGGCGTTCCAGACAGAGAGGTTCCGAAGGGGAACATGACCAAGGTGCGCGGCGCTCTGATGGATGCCGCATGGCAGCCGGCGATGGTTGTCGGAGGGGAAAAGCTGAATGCCGCAAAACTTGCGGATTACGATATCGTCGCGATCCGCCTGAACGGAAATGACCTGCCCGTTTCATTCTACCGCGAGAAACTGATGCCCTATGTCAAAAGCGGCGGGATTGCCGTTCTGAGTGTAAGCGGCAGGGTTGCATTTGAAAAGATTTTCGGCAGTCCGGCGTTCAGATTGAAATGGACCGGCAAACAGGAATATTCATGGAAACTCCGCTACACCCAGACCATGCAGCCCGGCGGCTGGCTCCATAAGCCGGACAATCTGGAAAAGGAACTGAAAGCCTACTGCACCCCGTATTCCGGTTATGAAATTCCTGCCGGCAGCAAATGGCGGATGCTTGCTACCATGCGGAAGAAAGACGGTTCAAAGGCGCCTTACATCCTTGAAATGCTTTACGGCAAAGGGCATTTCATCCTGACGACCGGTTCCATCGGGCTGGAGGACAACGGGCAATGGATGGTCTTCGGCAGTGCGCACCAGAGCACGGTCACGGCATTGTTCAATAATATGCTCCTGTGGCATAAAGGGTCGATGAGCCTGAAATAGCTGATATGTTTGCGGCGCCCGGTGTGTGAATGCCGGGCGCCGCAGGTGAACTGTCCCAATACATCGTATGCCTTTGCATCGGGACAGTTCATTTCACTCCATGAAAGCGAATTCTTTCATGAGCTTTGCCGCATGTGCGACGCATTTTTCACGGACAGGGTCCATGAACCGGTCGATCGGCATGAATTTGCCTTCGAGCTTTTTGAGTTCGGCTTCCGTCGCTTTGAGGAAGGTGTCCTGAAATTCCGTGGCGATATTGATCTTGGCGATGCCGCGTTTGATGACTTCCTTCACGTCTTCCATCGGCGTGCCGCTGCCGCCGTGGAGGACAAGCGGTGTTTCCGGCAGAGCCTCGGCAATCGCCGCGCCGCGCTCAATATCGAGCTTCGGGGCGACCTGTAATAGCCGTGCGCCGTTCCGATTGCGACCGCGAGGGCATCGACTCCTGTGGCTTCGACAAAATGTTTCGCCTCGGCTGGATCGGTCAGGTGCCCTTCGTCGCCCATTGCGACATGCCCGATTTCCGCTTCGGTGGAGACTCCCGCCCGTTTCGCCAGCTTCACGACTTCCGCCGTGATCCTGATATTTTCTTCCATCGGCAGATTGGAACCGTCGAACATGACGGAGGTGCAGCCCCATTTGATCGCGTCTTTCACCTGCTCCAGGCTTGCGCCGTGGTCAAGATGAACCGCGACCGGCTGACTGGATTTCTCCGCGAGTTTGCGCAGCAGGGGGATCAGCATTTCCGCCTTGCCGTTGCCGAACATGCGGGAATACATCTGAATGATGACGGGGCGTTTCACGAGCTCCGACGCTTCGTAGACCGCGACCGCCGTTTCATAATTCGCAATGTTGATCGCCGCGACCGCCACACCCTGTTTCCGCGCAGGACGGAGCAGTTCATTGAATGTATAAAGTGCCATGATTTCAATCTTTCCTGAGCACGGGAACAGCCGAATCTTCTGATTGCCTGTCGGCTGTCCCCGCGTTCAATTGCGTTTTCAGAGAAGTGCTGCGACCGCTTCTTCAATCGTCTTTACATTCAGTTCCGCCTCTGTTGCGAGTGTATGTCTGG
>DXVA01000250.1:6083-6679 GCA_019408975.1 Lentisphaeria bacterium
GACCTTTTCCGCGAGAAGCTTCACGAGACACGGATCAAGCTCGGGCAGGACGCAGGCGCCTTCTCCCGCGGAGTAGGATTCCTCGTTGTTCGTGCCGAATGGCTTGAGCGTGAATCCGCATTTTTCGAGGACTTCGCGCGGAGCCGCAACATTGCCGTTGTAGTTCTTGAGGAAGTCGCTTTCAAGGTAGTAGACTTCGGCTGTTTTTTTCGCCGGTTTCCTGAGTTTCAGTTTACCGAGTTTTTCCGCGATGAATTCGGAAGTGTGCAGGACTTTGCATTTGAGTTTGACACCGAGCACGGGAAAGTCATTTTTCACCGCATCGTAGGCGGCGGGATTGCTGACGACCAGCACTTTTGCGCCGGATGCTGTGACCGCTTTTGCGAATGCTGCGGCTGCTTTCTTCGCTTCCGCCTCGAATCCGAGAGTCTTCAACGCTTTGCCGAGGCACCCGCCGGAGATCGTCATGAACGGGACTTTCGCCGCGTCCGCGATCTTTTTGAAGGCGGCGGAAATCTCCGGCTGTCCCACGGTGTATTTGTCCGTGAAGTAGAGAGTGTCCGCCTTTTTCCCCGCGACTTTGAACGTCGCTCCCT
>DXVA01000251.1:0-343 GCA_019408975.1 Lentisphaeria bacterium
CATTGAGCCTGTACAATCCGGAGAAGACGACAATGTACTGCAGGATCACGGTGTCTGGTTTTGCCGGTTTGAAAGTGACACTGCGTGAAGCGGCTCATATCCGCGCCCGTCTGGGGCAGCTCCCCGCCGATGTCCTTCCGGAACTCTCAAAAGACGGAGTGGTTGCCGTTCCCGCCGGAGAAAACCGACAGATTTTTCTTGAATTCGACACACGGAACGGAAAAGCGGGAACGTACCGCGGTTCCGTGAAAGTTGTCAATCTGAAAGACAACAGCGCCGTATCACGGGAAATTTCTCTTGAAGTGATTGCGCGGAGCCTGCCGGAGCGCCATCCCCTGCAGGT
>DXVA01000251.1:353-3320 GCA_019408975.1 Lentisphaeria bacterium
GTCATGACATGGGATTGCAGTTTGAGGCGTTCCGCGGGAAAGGAGCGGGAGAATCTGCTTGCCGAGCTCCAGGATCATTATGTCAACAACTTTCACGTGCTGGAAATGACTCCGTGGAAAGCCGATGCCGAGGGCAATTTAGTGGGAGCACCCGATTTTTCAAAACTGGACCCGATGCTGAAAATCCTGAAAGGGAAGGGGATGCTGTTGCTGCGGTGCGCCGCTCCGAACACGAAGAATGCGCCGGATGTCCGGACGGCGGCGGGTGCGAAAGCCTACGGAAATTTTGTGAAAGCGCTGATTTCCCACATGAAAGAAATGGGCTTCGATTACAACGACTATGCGCTTTACCCTCTGGATGAAAATACCGGGGATGTCTTCTACGGGATTGCCAGAGCCGCCAAAAATGCCGATCCGAAAGTCCTGATTTATGCGGACCCTACTAAGAGTAAGGAGGAGATCAGGCGCCTTACAGTCGATGGGAAATACTGTGAATACATACAGTTTAGTGCCAGTTTTCTCCGGCGTCCGGACGTGATGGAGATGGCGCGTCCTCACCTGAAAATCAGTTCCGCCTACTGGTGTCCGGTAATTCAGAAGAGGCTCCGCCCGAACTGGTACCGGAACATGGGGCATGTCGCATGGCGTTTGAATCTGGACGGTATCGGTTACTGGACCAGCCTCTGGATGCCCGGCAGCGACAGGTGGGGAATCCCATGGGATGATTTCCGCGGGAAAACAGCCTCCGCCGTTACCGTCTATCCCGCCCGCAACAATGAAAATGTCCCGAGCCGCCGCTGGAAGGCGTTCCGCGCCGGGCTGGAGGACTGGCTGGTGTTCGACCTGGTCCGCCGGCAGGGAAACGAGGCTCTGCTGAAAAAGATCGATGAGGCGCTTGATCCGAAAAAGGGATCGGCGGAAAAAGTGAAACGGGTCCGCGCCGGATCGGTGGAATTTCTGAAGAAAGGAAATTGAAGCGATGAAAAGTATATTTTGTCTTCTGTTTGCCGCCGCTGCTGTGATGGCTGCGGGAAATGAACTGGCGACCGGCAGAAATGATGTGGGGAAACTTGCGGCGTCATGCCTGAAGGTCGGCGATGTCAAACCTTTCCGTGACGGCGACCGTGAGATTGCCCTGATCCGCGCGCATGACGGTTTCACCCGCATGACGCTCCGGATGCCGGAAAATTCGCTTGGAAAATGTTATCTTCTGACTGTTACGGCAAAAGCCGATACCAGCGATGCGCAGATCATGCTTACGGAGGGATTCCTCTGGGGGTCGAGCCAGAAAGTGAAACGGTTTATCCGCAAGGTCATTGCCGGGGACAATGAGTATGCGGATTATGAAATTCCATTCAAGGTGGAGGCCCTGCCGTTCCATGTGAATTTCGGCATTCTCTATGATAAAAAGGGGGAAATGCGGGTTGCCGGGCTGCATCTTGCCGAGATTTCCGCCCGGAAATTCAATGAACTGTCACGGGGGGACTCCGAGTTTCCCCGTGACCGGAACCGGAGCGAGCTTCTTTCCGCCGCAAAGGAACGTCTGCTGAAGAGCACTGCCGCCATTGCCGCGAACCCGAAGTTTGCGCCAGCCCTGCGCGAATATGCGGAAACGCTTCACCGCCGGGTCGGCGCTCTCGGTGCGGGCAGGGATGAAAAGTCGCTCAATGAGGCTGACCGGGTGATCGGCGATGCGGAGAAGATCGTCATTGCCGCCGGGAAAATCAATCCCGAAAAGATCATGGCGCGGAACGGCACGGTTCGCCTGCGGCTTTTCAACTTTCACGCGGAACATTCGGTATGGGCGCGTCTCGCGGCGGATGATCCGGGGGTGGAATACCGCGTGGTTGCTCCCGGCGGCGGTAAATATCTGCTGAACAATGCCGATATCGTCAACCTGCCCGCTGGGGAATGCGTGGAAGTGGAAATATCGAAACTCGGCAAATCCGCGGAACTGACGGTGTATCCTCTGGATCATTTCGGCAGCGATGTCTGGCGCAGAGTGAAGATTGAAAATCAGTGAAGGAAGCAAACGGGAATGAGAGTCTTGCCCTGTGAATATGATTTTGTGGTTGTCGGCGGCGGAGTTGCCGGAACCGTGGCGGCGATTGCGGCGGCGCGCCTCGGCGTGAAGACCGCACTGGTGCAGAACCGTCCGGTGCTGGGCGGGCCCTCCGGTTCGGAGTGCTGCCAGAACAGCGACGGAGCATTCATTACCGGTGCGCCGGAGTATGTGAACCGCGGCGCGATGGAAACCGGCATTCTGGAGGAGATGAGGCGCGAAGCGTATTTCCGTTCCGCGAACGGCTGGCAGCAGCACTGGAGCCTCGTCATGCGGGAATGGGCGGAACGCGAGGAAAATCTGACGCTTCTGATGAATACGGAAGTCTATGAAGTCGGGACAGAAAAGAACCGGATTGTCTCATTGAAAGCGCGCACGCTGGGCAGTGAAACGGAATACGTGCTGAAAGCACCGCTTTTCGCGGATTGTTCCGGCGATTCCTTTGTCGGCTTTTCCGCAGGCGCGGATTACCGCATGGGGCGCGAGGCGCAGAGTGAATTCGGGGAATCTCTTGCACCGGAAAAGGCGGATAAAAAGACGATGGGGTCTTCCATTGCGTTTCGCGCGGTCGATATGGGGCGCCCGGTACCGTTCAAAGCGCCGGAATGGGCTTACAAAATCCATTCCGATGAAGACCTGCCGTACCGTCTGCACAACAATCCGAAGCAGGGCTACTGGTGGCTCGAATACGGCGGAGAACTTGATACGATTCACGATAACGAGGCGATTTATCAGAAACTCCTTTCTATTCTGTTCGGCATGTGGGATCACGTGAAGAACGGCGGCGACCACGGCGCGGCAAACTACGCGATCAACTGGATCTCCGCGATTCCGGCGAAACGGGAGTCGCGGCGGCTGACGGGAGCTTATATCCTGACGCAGAACGACATTGTGAATCACCCCGA
>DXVA01000251.1:3330-6660 GCA_019408975.1 Lentisphaeria bacterium
TCCCGATGCGGTCGCATACGGCGGCTGGCCGATCGACATTCATCCGCCGGAGGGCGTGTTCGGCAAAGGGCACCCCGGCACGACTCCGCCTTTCATTTTCCCCGGCGTATATCCTGTTCCGTTCCGCTGTCTTTATTCGCGGAATATCGAAAATCTTCTGATGGCGGGACGCAATATCAGCGTGACGCATGTCGCCCTCGGTTCGACGCGTGTCATGGCGACCTGCGCCCTCTGCGGACAGGCGGTTGGGAGTGCCGCGGCACTCTGCCGGAAATATGGATGTACTCCGCGCGAACTCGGCGGAACCCGTATGCGCGAGCTTCAGGCTGTTCTGTACCGGAATGACCAGGTTCTGCCGTGGATGCCGCCGATGGAGGAAAAAGTTTTTTCAAAGATCGGCGCGGACAGCGAAATGATTCTGAAAATCGACTCTCCTGACGGTGAACTGCCGCTGGTTCCGCCGGATGATGCATCGGGAATTTATGATCCCTGCAATGTGCCGCCAGCCGATCGCCGCCGCGGACAGATGTTTCCGGTAGCGTCGGATCATATCGACAGTATTGCAGTGCGTTTCCATAACCGTGTCGGCAAACCCGCAATCGTGAAAGCGGCTCTGTATGAATCCCGTATTCCCGGCGTGTTCGAGGGAAGGGAACTTGCCGCAGGCGAGTGTCTTCTTCCTGTCGGAGAACATGTGGAAGGGGTGTTCCAGTTTCATGTGCCGGTCTCCTGCCGGAGTGTGTTTTTACTGCTGGAGGAGGTGCCGGGGGTATTTGTCTGCACGCGGAAACGGCATCTTCCGGGCGTTTACTGCAAACCGGACGGATGTTATTTTTCCAATGACAATTTCTGCTTTTCCGTTCTGCCGGAACAGCATGTTTTCCCGCCGGAAAATGTCGCGGAAACTCCGCCTCGCCCCGGCTTGAGTTCAAATCTCTGGATTTCCGATCCCGGCCGGAAACTCCCGCAGACTTTGACTCTGACATGTATGGAGCCGCTGTCATGTTCTTCCGTTGAGCTCGTATTCGATACGAATCTCGATAAGAAGTCGCCGTATGGCGTCGCCGGGGAGTGCGTGAGGGATTACCGGCTGGAAGCTCTGTGCGGAAACACATGGTTCACCGTCGCGGAAGTTGCAGGCAATTACCAGCGCGTGCGCAGACATGCCTTTGCGGCGGAGAGGGTATCGGCATTCCGCCTGACCGTTCTTGCCACGAACGGCGATCCTTCCGCGCGGCTCTACAATTTCCGCGTATTCCGGCGGATTTCCGGGTAAGGCTGGATTCCTCATGTTCCTGTGAGCCGGATTTTTTACTGGTGCTTTATGATTGCGGCGGTTTTATTTATCCGGTTGAATTTTTCTGAGCTGGAGCAGGATGGTAAGTTCCTGTCCCGGCTTTATCGTCTGCTTTGTGCCAATCAATTCAAGAGAAGGAATCCCGTCTCCTGTCCACAGATACGCTTTTTCGGGAGGCGGATTTCCTTTCCAGTTGAGTTCCCACCTGTTTGCATATTCCGCCTGCCGTGCGCCGTCAGCCGGAATGTATATGTTGATGTCATGAGTGCCGGAAAGGTCCAGCTTTGTTTTCCCGAATTTCACGACGGCATTTTCCTTGGGGATATCGAATCTGTTGTGGCTCCAGTAAGCTGTTTCAAGCGGCTTGCCGGAAGTGTTCGCCATTTTGATTTCCGCCTGAATGCCGGAGAAATCCGGTGCAATGGTAAAAGTCTTCTTCAATATGAGTCCCGCAAGGCGCGGTTCTCTCACGGGATATGAAAAATCCATCTTCAGAGAGCCGTTTGCCAGTCTGGGCGTTCCCGGCTGGTATGCGGCTTTTGCGTCATTGTTCCAGCGTGCCTCCACCGGGTAATGGAATAAGTCCCGGAATATTCCTCCTGTTCCCTTTTTCTCATAATGGATGCCTTTTGTCACGATTACTGCGCCGTCGGCATGGCGTACTTCCGCTTTGTTCCCGTTTTTTTCGATGTGGATCACTCCTTCTCCGTCATCCGAGATTTTCCAGCCTTCGGCATTCAGAAGGATTTTTTTATTTCCAGCCTTTTTTTCCGGCATGATTTCTGTTCCGGCGGCTTTCCCCGTGTCTTTCCGGATTTCAAAAAAGCGGGCCGTTGCCGGTTTTAATTCAATCCGTAAGACGTCATCCTTTCCGAATACACGTTTCCCGTTTCCTGAAATGAGTATTTTCCCGTTTTCCGCATCCATGAGGGAGAAACCGTCAACACCGCTTTTGAATTCAAAAACTCCTGAAGCATATTCATCGGGATTGATTACCGCAAGAAGGCGTTTCCCGCCGGACTCGTAAATGCGTCCTTTTACCGGCGAATCGGAGATGAGCCCGACCGTTTCCGCTTTGCCACCGAAAAAGAAATCTTCATATTTCGCGATTGTCCCAAGCGCTTTCCGGAGAGCAAGCACCTGGCGTCCGTCGAATGTGTAATAACCGACGAACAGAACGATTTTTCCTGTTCCGTGCATGGCAGCCATGAGTGTTTCGAGATATACCGATTCCGGCGTGAGAAGACTGTAAGGCGGACTTGAATTGTTACGGCGTTCATCGGATGTAAAGACAACCGTGGAGTCAGGATAATATTCCATCATGGATTCCAGAGGTTCCCACAGGTTGACCGGGCGCTGGTAAATCTGCGGCTGATACTCGTCAAGAATTTTGTCATATTCATTCAGGTTGCCGAAACACCGTTTGAGGAACAGCATCGCTTCCGGAGTTCGTTTTGCGGGTGCCGTAAGCGAACAGACGGCAGCTCTGATCCCCGCATCATGGCAGAATTCCGCGTAACGCTGCATGATGGAACGCATCTGGGCGTTTCTGAATGCAAGATATTCTTCAGGGAACCTGGCTTCCAGCTTTTTCCCGTCGGTTATTCCTTCTGTATTTTTCCCGGAATATCTTTCAAATGCGTCGATGCAATCGGGGCACATGTGATAATATTCTCCGAGATCCGGTTCAAAATTCCAGTTTGCCGAAGCTTCTTTCAAGCCTTTTGCCCATTGGGCGATTCCTGCGACTCTTTTTTGAAGATAGTCCTGCTTCAATAATTTCGTCAGGCACTTTTCCTTTGCCTCCAGCCAGAAGCAGAACTGCGGAACGATTCCCAGATCGCTGATTTTTTTCATATATCGGGGATTCATGAAACTTGCAGAGACAATTCCGGAACGCATCATTGAGGCACTCCACATTTCGAGCGCTTTTTCATCGTCCACATGTGCCAGAAACGGTGCATACCATCCGCCGACACTGAATTTTTCCGGCAGTTTCTCCTGCCCGCTTTTCACCGGTTTCAATACAAATT
>DXVA01000252.1:0-1999 GCA_019408975.1 Lentisphaeria bacterium
ATGATAGCTTTTTTCCCTGGCAAGCTTTATCCGCTCATTTCGCACAACTCATTATCCTTATGTTTTTTAAAAACACCTGCTTCGCCCTCATAAACTTCGAATATTCCACACCTCCTTTTTCATCTGCGCTCACACTGCTCTACAGACCGTCACATCATCCCGTCATCCGCAAAACTCCGCGGGAATCTTCCGGCACCTGCACGGTAGAACCGGTATTCATCCGGCGGCTTAATGCAAACGTGTGCATTATGTCATATTATAATTATATGCAAATGTCATGAAAAGTCAAGAGGGGATTCTAAAATTTTACATTATTTTTACAGCATCCGCAATGAAACACAGCGCCCGCACGGGAATATTCTGTTTTTTCATGAGTCCGATGTCTTTTTCAGGATTTTTTTCAGGAAAGCTTTTTTCCGGGCTTTATTTCTTTTCAAAATGTGCTAGATTGCCAGTTCGACGTATGTTTTTCCCATTATTTTTAGAGATAAGGATGTTGACGATGGGTGAGAGTTTTGAAGCGAGACTGGTAAAATATTCTTCTAAGGAAGCTTTTAAAAAAGCAAAACATATTCTGCATGCCAACGAACTACTCTGCTGCCATGAGACAGCGGCAAAAACTTTGCGCGCGATTTTCCGGGATGCAAAAGGAATCGTGACACGTGTCGAAGTCATCGGATTTCCGCACGGCCCCTACTCCTGCACATGCACTTCATGCACCGACGTTTCCACAGGGCTCTGCCCGCACGGGCTGGCGGCATGCCTGTACCACGCAAAATATACAATCAAACGTAAGGATGCCGCAAAAGTCAAAGACACTCCGGCGCAGTACGCCGGGCTGAAGTTTTCCGGAATGCCGGAACTTCTGAAACAGGTGCTTGCTCCGCAGAAAGCGGCGGTCATCATTACGGCGGAATCCGATTTCCCGCATGTCCCGAGCAAATGGGAACGCACGCTGTTTTCCGTCTCCCTCAAGATGAACGGGCGCGATTACATCGGCAATCTGAACAACCTGCGCCAGCTTCACTTCGGCAAGAATCTCGCGGCATCGCTTCAGCTTGACGCATTTCCGCTTCAGGACCGCCAGATCATCCGTTTTCTCGCCATCAATGCACAGCAGGACGGGACAAAGCTTTCGCTGGATGCGGAACAGACGGCGGAGTTTTTCCACTGTCTCGTAGGATTCCAGAACTTTACGCGCCTCAATGAAAAGGTCGTAATCCACCGCGAACTCGCGGAACCCGTCATCATGGTGGAGCGTCTCAAGGGCGGGTGCCTGCTGCGCTCGGCAATCATCGTGAAAGGCTCGCCGCTTCCTCTGAAAGACGTCAAGGTGATTACCGGGCGCGCCGGATGCTGGGTCGGAATGCTCGGCGAGTACTGGTGGATTCCCGCGCAGATGGACGTCGCATGGCTCCGCAACTTCCTGCGGACCACGGTGCAGCCGTGCGACTCGAAAGCGGCGGCGATGCTGATCAATTTCCAGGCGATGCTGCCGTTCAAACTCATCGAAACCGACGGAGTGAAGGTGCGCGAGAAGAAACTCAAGCCGTTCTACAATGCCGCCATGACGAAAGACGGGGCGCTGGAAGTCGAAATCCTGTTCGACTATGACGGGCGGATCTGCAAAGCGGATCAGGCGCGCCTCGCTTCACAGAACGGCGTATTCTGGAAACGCAATACCAATGTGGAAAACCAGTATGTTCAGGAACTCGTGAACTTCGGTTTTGAAATGCTCTCCGGCGCGTCCAGCTCGGACGGCGAGACAAGGCTGATCCTGCGGGACAGGGAGGCGATCGGCGTATTCGCGGACGAACTGATCCCGCAATGGCTGAATACGGGGCGCTCATTCCTGCTGTCTTCGGATCTCGCCCAGCTTTGCGGCGATTCCGGCAGGCTCCTCATTTCGACAGAAGTCCTTGCCGAAACCGGCGCATGGTTCGACGTATCCGTAAAACTGACTTCCGCCTCCCAGCCGCTTCCGTGGCGCGATCTCGTC
>DXVA01000252.1:2009-2292 GCA_019408975.1 Lentisphaeria bacterium
GCTTCATCAAGGTTCCGCCCGCCCTGCGCCGGCTTGCTTTCGGCGTCTGTGAATCCGCACTTCCGCAGGTCCGCGCCGCAGCCGGAGATCAGATCAGCACCTCGGACATCCTGCGCGTTCCCCGCTTTGCCGCTCTGCACTGGGCTTCGCTCGGCGCGGAAATTCCCGGAGCCGTGCCGGTGGAGTTCCTGCGCCTGAAGGTCGATGTGGACGGAATCGGCGAGGAAACTTCCTCGGAAAACGTCAATCTGGAGCTGCCGCTCTTCCGGGGCTCCCTCCGCAA
>DXVA01000252.1:2302-6617 GCA_019408975.1 Lentisphaeria bacterium
AAATATCAGCAGGCGGGCGTGCTCTGGATGAAAACTCTCGGCGCGCGAGGTTTCAACCTGATCCTCGCGGATGAGATGGGACTCGGAAAAACGGTTCAGACGCTTTCCCTGCTCGCCTCCGATACGGAAAAGAACCTGCCGGCTCTGATTCTCTGCCCCACCAGCCTTCTGGAAAACTGGGCGCGCGAAGCGGAAAAATTTGTCCCGACCCTGAAAACGCTTGTCATCACCGGAAGCGACCGCAAAAAACTCTGGGAAAACGCGCTGTTCCATGACATCTGCATCTGCTCTTACAGCATCATCAAACGCGATGTGGAACACGTGCGCGGGCTTCAGTTCAAATACCTGATTCTCGACGAAGCCCAGCATATCAAAAATCCGTCCACCGGAAACTCGCAGACCTGCAAATCCATCGAGGCGGTGCATAAGCTGGTTCTCACAGGAACGCCGCTGGAAAATTCACCGGAAGACCTCTGGTCGATCTTCGATTTCCTCCATCAGGGCATGTTCGGGTCGCTGAACTCGTTCCGCAGGAAATACATCGCGCAGACCGCATCCCCGGATGCGATCAGGGATCTCTCGTCGCAAATCGCGCCGTTCATCCTGCGCCGCAAAAAGGCGGATGTCTACAAAGAAATTCCGCCGAAAATCGAACAGACCCTGTACTGCGAAATGGATGATTCCCAACGGAAAGTCTACGATGCGTTTCTCGCGGAGGGACGGCGGAAATGCGAGATTCTCAAATCCGGTTCGCACGAGCTTTCCAAGTTTGAAATTCTCTCCTCCCTGCTTCGCCTGCGCCAGGTCTGCTGCCACCCCGATCTGATTCCCGGCACGCTCAGGCCGGATGCGAATACACCGGTAAGGTCCGCAAAGATGGAACTTCTGAAAGAGCTCCTGCTTGAAACCATCGACAGCGGGCACAAGGTGTTGCTGTTCAGCCAGTTCACCTCGCTGCTGTCGATCGTGCGCAGCTGGCTGGACTCGGAGTCGATCCGCTACGAGTATCTGGACGGAGCAACCACGGACCGTATGGCGCGTGTAGACTCTTTCAACAACTCCGCGGACATCCCGCTCTTCCTTTTGAGTCTCAAAGCCGGCGGGCTCGGCTTGAACCTGACATCCGCCGATACCGTCATCATCTACGATCCCTGGTGGAATCCCGCCGCGGAAGCGCAGGCGGCGGACCGGACACACCGGATCGGGCAGACCAAGAGCGTGAACTGCATCAAGCTCCTGGTCAAAAACTCGATTGAGGAAAAGGTGCTGGAACTCCAGCGGATGAAAGCCGGTTTGTTCAACAATCTGGTGGAGGCGCCCTCCGAAGCCATGCGCGGCATGAGCATGGAGGATTTTGAATTCCTCCTGAAAGATTGACACTGTAAGACCGGCAGGGATTTAACAGACATCGAATCATAACAACGGGAGTTTATCATGGCAATAGATGAGGCAAAAATCAAGGAGTTTGAAGCTCTTTCCTTCGAAGAGGGAATGATGCGCCTGGAGGAAATCGTCAGAAACATGGAAGGCGGAAAAGTGCCGCTGGAACAGATGATCGGCAATTTTGAAGAGGGTTCCGCTCTTGCGGCGGCCTGCCATAAGAAGCTGAATTCCCTCAAAAGAAAGATCGATGTCCTTCAGAAGAATCCCGCCGGAGGAACCATGTGGAAAAGCATGGATGTTCCCGAGCCCGGAACTCCGGCGGAAAATGAGCTCTCCTGATTGTTCCTCAACCGGAAACGGCATCCCCGCCGACCGGAAGCGGAAGATTGAAGAAACGGATTGCGTTTTCCCTCGCGATCTTGCGGAAAACAGCCTCCGTTATTTTCCCCTCCCCGCGCCATTTCAGCAGCAGTTCCATCGTGTTGAACGGCATGGACGCAAAACAGATGTCCGTGCCGAAAAACAGCCGGTCCTGAAACTCCGTCAGAAACTTCGGGCCATAGTCATGATCGCAGTTCAACACGCGGAAGGCATCGGAAAGTTCTCCGAGGAGATTCGGATAATGCCGGAACAGCTTCGGCACCACGCCTTCTTCACGGATCGGTGAAAGCGGCATTTCGGAAAAGACATAATCCGCATTGTCGTTGAAAACCGGTTTCCGCTGCGCAGGAGTCTCCAGTTTCCCCAGTTCAGACCAGAAAATCGGGCCGTGCGCAAATACCGTGAGTTTCGGAAACCGCGCAAGCGTCCGTTCAAACTGGGGAATGCCGGGCTCATCATACAATCCGAAATCTCCGCCGATCCGGTCGGAACCATCCCACGTCACCGGAAGCCCGACCTTCTCCGCGCACCGGAAAAGATTCTGCACACGTTCATCCATCGTCGCCAGATTCGGCATGATCTCTCCGACTCCGCGACATCCTTTGTCCTTGTAATAAGCGAGCACACGGTCCAGAGGCGCATACGGAGAATCACTCAGGGCGCGCGGGTCCACATTGCAGAAAGGAATGATCCTGTCCGGATGCTGTTCCGCCATTTCAAGGATATCCTCATTCGCCTGCGGCAGATAGATTTCCGAGTTCACGACGGGCAGAACGCATCCCATTTCAATTCCGCACTCGTCATAACGCTTCAGCAGTTCCTCCACGCTCGGAAACTGCACGACAAACGGCACCGGCTTCCGGTAGGCGTGAGCATGAATATCGACAAACATGATTCACCGTTCCTTTCCTTCATAAAATTTTGCAAGCTGAATTTCGTCCACGCCCTTGTAAAAATGATCCTTCAGACGCCCCTCCTCGGCAAATCCCATCTTTTTGTAAAAAGCCTGTGCACGAAGGTTGATATGCGAAGTACACGTATAAATCTTGCGCATCTTCAACTCCTTCCAGAACAATTCGGCGGCTTGGAACAGCGCCCGTCCGCACCCCTTTGCGAACGTATCCGGATCGACTCCGATCACATTCAGGATTCCCAGCCCGCACTTCGTATTCGCGGAAACACACAGATAACCGACCACCCTTCCCCCGTCTTCCGCCACAAAAGACCGGGTGACGGAATATTCGGTTTTTGCCGATGAACAGCGAATCCAGTAGTCTTCGGATTCAGGCACATCCTTCTCCATGCGTTTCCCCAGGAAAGTCCTGAAACTTTCAAACATGATCCGGGCAACCTGCCCTGCGTCACGTTCTTCAAACTCTCTTACCAGCAGACTCATTTTCTCTCCCTTTTATTTTTTGCGGATATCTGATACAACTCCCGCGCTCAATCATCTGCGGTTTCAGATAGATTTTGCGGTCGGGCGGCGATTTTCCTTTCAGGATTTCCGTGATCAGCTCCAGACTCTTCCTCCCCAGTTCCTCTATGCTGTGATCGAATGTGGTCAGAGGCGCTTTCCCCGCCGTCACGGGATAATTGCCGTATCCGATTACGGAAAGGGACTCCGGAACAGTGAGCCCGGATTCCTCCGCAGCGCGGATCGCCCCGTAAGCCATGTAATCCTCGAATGCAATCAGCGCAGTCGGGCGCTTTCCTTCGTTCCAGAGTTTTCTGAAAGCGTGATAACCGCTCTCCTCTCCCCAGTCGCACGCCTTGAAAAAACACTCCTCTTCAACAAGGGTGAGTTCGGAGAGCATCTGCCGGTATGCGAGATATCCGCCGGTCGTGACGGCTTTGCAGGACGGTCCGCTCAACACCCCGATCCGGCGGTGCCCCAGACGCACCAGATAGCGCATTGCCTCAAACATCGCGGAAAAAGCCTCGTTCGCCACCACGGCGACGTCCTCCCCGGCGATGTCATTTCCCAGCAGGACAAACGGAATATCCTGCTGTTTCAAATACAGTGCCGAGGTCTCCGGCAATTCGGTAATCACGATCAGTCCGTCAAAATGACGCTGTGCGGCAAACTCCCGGATCGACGCATTCCGAATACAGAAAATACGCAGGGAGCAGGACAGAGTCTTTCCTCTCTCCGAAATTCCGTGGAGAACACGCGTGATATAAGGATGGTTCAGGTCATCAAGGTCCGCCAGAAGCAGCCCGATGTCGGGACAGTTTTTCCGCATCGGGGATTTTCCCGCGCCGGATTCCGAATGCAGGTCATTCACAATGGTCCCGCACCCCTTCACAGCCGAAGCCGCACCTTCCATGACCAGCTCATTGAGGGCTTTGACAGAAGTATTCCGGCTGGTCGAAAACAGGACGGCAAGCTCGTTGGAGGAAGGCAGCCTGTCGCCCGGACGGTATTTGCCCTGCCGTATTTCCTCTTTCAGAATATCCCTGATATGCTGGTACATCGGAATGTTTTCCATAAACACCTCATTCAAAGTTTACTGGTTTACCATATAACTTTAAAATAAATGCTATTTTCCTG